>CANNLR010000120.1 GCA_947505635.1 Chlamydiota bacterium | reverse complement strand
GTTGAAGAAAGAGGAAATATCTATAGGGGTGATTGAGGAAGTAATTCTTTTTTGTCAGAGAATAGGCATGTTAGATGATGAGAAACTGCAAGAGAAGATGATAGAAAAAGAGCTTAGAAGGGGGAGGGGGAGAGCCTCGGCTTTAGCTAAGTGCAGGAGGTGGGTCGAAATAAAAGAGTCTTATTCCCAAGATTCAAAAATAGAAGAAGCAGAAAAAGAGGCAATAGAGAAGGTATTACAAAAAAAACGCATTGACCTAACTTCCTTAGATATGAAGGAAAAAAGAAAACTCTGGCAATTTTTTTTGCAAAGAGGGTTTGGCATAGGAGTTATTCAGAAAGTTCTTTCCAAGGTAGAATTCTAAAAGCGAAAAGAGATTTTGCAATTATTGTTTTTCTTCTTTATAAAAAAAACTAAGATTGCATGAAAGGGGATTCATGGATATTGGAATGTTGGGGATAAGCTATAAATCATCGGAATTAGAGCTGAGGGAAAACTTTGCTAAGGCTTGTCAGCAATTAATAGAGCAAGAAAAACAAATTCCTTTGATTTTGCTATCTACTTGTAATAGAACTGAAATTTATTTCAGTTCCCCATCAGTTGCAGAAATCCACTCGGATGTGGTATCTTTTTTGAAAAAAATCTTAGGCAGCGAGTTTGAGAAGCGAATTTACTCTTATTTTCAAAAGCTTTGTTTTATGCATCTAGCTAAAGTGAGTTCAGGAGTAGATAGTGCAGTTTTCGGAGAAGCTGAGATTCAAAGGCAGGTAAAAATAGCCTATGAAGAGGCTTGTATGCGCTATAAGTTACCTTCTTCTTTACATTATCTTTTTCAGAAAAGTTTAAAAATAGGCAAAGAGATTAGAACTAGGTTTGAACTTCCTAAAGGATCTGTTTCATTAGAGTCTACTATATGGAATTTAGCTAAATGCTTTTTCGTTGGAGTAGAGCCCATTTCTGTATTGCTTATAGGGTATTCGAAAATCAATCGTAAAATCATCCAATATTTTAAAAATAAAAAAGGAGTTTTACTTTATTTAGCCACGAAAAATCCTCAGACTGTAGAAGAAGATCGCTGTCATTTTTCTTTGGTTCCCTGGGCATCTTTAAGTTCTTGGACCTGCTTTGATATGGTTATTAGTGGGGGTAAATATGGAGAATACTTACTTAATTCTAGTCAAATTCCTGTAACAACTTCTTTTATTCACTCAAGAGTAGTCGTTGACTTGGGGCTCCCTAGAAATGTGGATCCCTTAGTGGGAAAAAATCCTTTAATCTCATTATTTAATATAGAAGACATTACAGGGTTGATCGATCATAGAAAAGAAATCTCACTGGAAATACAAAAAAATGTAGAGCAAGAAATTGAGCAATTAGCATCTATGCAGGTCTTTTTTTATGAAAGACGTAAACAGAAGGTTATGACATGCGTTTAGCGATACTTTATTTAATTTTTTGTTTGTCAGCATTACAGGCAAGTGATGATGTGTATGGTGTATCTCTTGGGGAGAAAAAAGTTGCTGTTTTAAAAGATGAAGTGATTGAGGGGAACTGCTATTCTTTAGGAGCCTCTGTCATAGAAGGGACTGTAAAGGGAAGTGTTTATCTCATAGCAGGACAGACGAGCGTAGTAGGAGAGATTCATGGGGATCTTGTCATACTAGGAGGAAGTGTCTATATTGCGGGTAAAGTTTTTGGAGATGTTCATATTGTTGCAGGTCAGGCTATTTTAGAAGGTTCTATTTTAGGGAATGTGACATACGTTGGAGCAAATTTATTACTTTCTAAACAGAGTGAGATAGGGGGGGACTTATTTGTTGTAGCAGGCAATCTGGCTTTGGGGGATGTCGTTGGTGGACACGTGACAGCTTTAGTGTCTAGTTTTACTATTTCAGGGACTATTAAAAAAGGTCTACGAACCTTTGTGGATAGACTGCAAATTTCAGAGACAGGAAAGATTTTTGGCGATCTTAGATATAGAAGTTTAAATAAGGCTTCGATTGATTCTCAAGCAGTAATTCATGGGAAGGTTATTTATACCCCCACATTCTTAAAGGATGTGGAAAATCTTTGGGTTTTTAAGGGTGTGACGATTGGAGCGAAAATACTCCCTATTTTTGTGAAACTTTTTTACACATTTATCATAGGGTGTCTTTTGATTATCTTTTTACCCCACAAGCTTAAAAAGACTTTACATGCTTTAGAAAAGCACCCAGGACAGGCTTTTTTGTATGGGTTAGTTGTGTTGATTGGACTTCCTATTTTAATAGCGCTATTGTTGATTACTGTAATAGGAGCCCCTTTTGCTTTGACCTTATTAGCCTTAAACATTATTAGTTTTTATACAGTCACGATTTTTTTCGTTTTATGGATGTCCAATTTCGTATTTCGAAAAATCGGTTGGAAGGAAAATACCATTCTTGCTTTAGTTGTGGGATTGGTGATATATCATTTTTTAACAGAGATTCCTATATTAGGAATCTTTGTTATTTGTGTGGCAACGATCTTTGGCTTTGGGGCCGCCGTAGTGGCCCAAACTAAAAAAAGTTAGAATTCAGCATGTCCTGGATAGCGAGGAAAAGGGATTACGTCGCGAATATTTTCTACTCCCGTGACAAACTGTACAAGTCTTTCAAATCCAGCGCCAAATCCAGCATGGGGAACAGATCCATATTCTCTAAGTTGTAGATACCACCAGTAGTCTTCAGGATTTAGGTTGCAGGCTACTATTTTTTCTTTTAAGACATCAAGCCGCTCTTCTCTTTGACTTCCTCCAATGAGTTCTCCAATTTTAGGAACAAGAACATCCATAGCGGCAACTGTCTTTTGATCCTCATTAATACGCATATAGAAGGCTTTAATTTCTTTGGGATAGTCTGTTAAAATTACGGGTCTTTTGCAATATTCTTCTGCTAGGTAACGTTCATGTTCTGATTGTAAATCAGAGCCCCAGGAAAAAGGAAATACAAAACTTTTACCCGATTTTTCTAAGATCTGAATAGCTTCTGTGTAAGTTAGGTGAGCAAAGCTATTTTCGGCTACTTGCTTAAGTCTTTCAATCAGTCCTGGCTCTATAAAAGATTCGAAAAATGTAAGGTCTTCTAAGCAATGATTAAGTACATATTTCACAACAAATTGCAAATAGGATTCTGCGCATTCCATATCATCTGTTAAGTTTGCAAAGGCCATTTCAGGTTCTATCATCCAAAACTCAGCTAGATGACGGGAGGTGTTAGAGTTTTCTGCGCGGAAGGTAGGGCCGAAAGTGTAAACATCAGAAAGGGCGCAAGCTAGGGTCTCTGCGTTAAGTTGCCCTGAGACGGTTAGGTAAGCTGGCTTAGCAAAAAAATCTTTAGAAAAGTCGATGCTTTGATCGGGGAGTCTTGGGGGATTTTTCATATTAAGAGTCGTTACAAGAAACTGCTCTCCAGCCCCTTCGCAATCAGACGCTGTTAGAATAGGAGTTTGTACATACAGAAAGCCTCTTTTTTGAAAGAACTGGTGCGTGGCAAAGGAAAGTGCATTACGTACTCTTAAGATGGCTCCTTGCGTATTTGTTCTAGATCTTAAGTGAGCTATTGTTCTTAGGAATTCAAAAGAATGTCTTTTTTTCTGTAAGGGGTATTTTTGAGGATCACAAAGCCCTATGATTTCTAAAGAGCGTGCTTGGATTTCCCATTTTTGTTTATGCCCAGCAGGACTTGCTACCAAGACTCCTTCAACCTGTAACGAGACTCCCGTAGAAAGATCCTGTAAGATTTTTTCATAAGAGGGTATCTTGGCATCCACGATGACTTGGATTCCAGATAATGTAGATCCATCATTTAATTCTATAAAGGAGAAGTCTTTTTGGTTACGAATGGTCTTAGCCCACCCTTTTAATAGGAGGGTTGTCCCTACATGAGAAGACTCGATGGTGTGAATTTTTGTACGTTGCATAATATGTGACCCGTTAGGAATTAGAAAAATGTTTAAGTAGTTTAATTTCCTCTTTCCAAGCAAGAGGACCTTCTGGTGTTTCTAGGTATTTAGGGATATGAGAAAGTAGAGGATGCCTCATGATGTACTGAAAGCACTCGATCCCAATTTCTCCCTTACCTAGGCTTGCATGTCTATCCACTCTAGATCCTAAGGGTTTGATAGAGTCATTAAGGTGGAAAGCATATAGGTGCTTTAGCCCAACGATCTGGTCAAACTGTAAAAGGGTTTCTTCTAGAGCTTTTTCTGTCCGAATATCATAGCCTGCCGCAAAAATATGACAAGTATCGATACAGACTCCTATGGGTATTTTCTTTTCAAGGTGATGGACAAGATACCCGAGCTGTTCAAAGGAGTAGCCTACGCAAGAGCCTTGCCCAGCTGTTGCTTCAATAAGGAGCCTTGTATTTCCTTTTTCTGCTAGGTCAGCTATATCTTCTAAACTCTTTACGATAGTTTTTAAGCAATCATCTTCAGATTCCTTTAAAGCGGCTCCTGGATGGAAGTTTAGATAAGAGAGGTCGAGTTTATGGCATCGAATGAGCTCTTCTTTAAAGGCCTTGCAGCTTTTATGTAGATTGATAGAATCAGGACAGCCTAGATTGATAAGGTAGCTATCATGGCTCATGATGTGACTTAATCCTGTTTCCTTTAGGGTCTTTTTAAAAAGAGCGATTTCTTCCTCTTCTAACTCTTTATTTTCCCATCTTTTTTGATTGCGGGTAAAAAGTTGTACTGTGCTAGCCCCAATCTCTTTGCCTTCTAATAAAGCGTTATGAAGGCCTCCTGCTGCAGAAGTATGGGCTCCGATAAGAATATTTTTGTCTTTTGGCATATGAGTGTCTTCTCTATAAAAAAAGCCATTGTAAGATAATGACACAGATCTTGACAATTCATTTTGTCGAGAGTTTAAGATATCCTTAGGCATAATGATTTTTTTAAATGACTATCTTTAAATATTTTGTTTTTTTATAATATTACTTGCAAAGATCTGGAGTTTATTTTCACAATAAGAACTAAAAGGATAGTTGTATGGATATGAATACTCTTAGAAAGCGATATAAGAAAGAGATTCTTTTTATCGCTAATTTATGTAATGCAGAGAATGTCCGTGTTTTTGGTTCTGTTGCAAGAAACTCAGCAAGAGAAGATAGTGATATTGATTTTCTTGTCCACATGAAGCCGGGTTCTGGTTTCTGTTTAGGGGGGCTTAAATGGAGATTAGAGGACCTTTTGCAATGCAGGGTTGATGTTGTTCCTGATACATCACTACATTCATTTATTAAAGAAAAAATATTATTGGAAGCCATTAGTCTATGACAAAAGATCCAAGGTTATATGTTCATCATATTTTAGAAGGCATGACTGTATAGAACAATGGATTCAAGGATGCGATAGGGAGAGCTTTGGTAAGGAAAAAATGAGATATGATGCAATCTTACGTAATTTGCAGACTATTACAGAATCTTTGCAACGGCTACCCCAGAGTATAAAGGATCTTTATCCCGGGATTCCTTGGCGTGATGTAGCAGGATTTCGTAATATTATCGTACATGAT
>CANNLR010000119.1 GCA_947505635.1 Chlamydiota bacterium | reverse complement strand
GACCCATATTATTTCATCCCTATGAAAATGACAAAAAAAACATTTTATTTCCTAAACTATTTTAATATCAATCTAATTTTACTCAAGAAACTAAAAAGTAGTCTTCAGTTAAAAAATACTCACTACTTGATCAAATAACCATTTTTATCCCAGAAGAAACTGCTATTCTAGCTTATTTACAGGCTATATTAAAAAAAGGACTACAGAAAAATCTTGAAAAGAAAAATTCAAAAAAAATATAGAATCGCGGGGGATGTAAAAAAAACATTTTTCAACAACATCCAGCAAGCTAAAGAATTTTCACTGCAAAAAAATAGATAACCAGGTAGAATAATCACACACAAAAGCATGTTTTCCTGCTTATTTATGAGACCTCATGAGAAGTATACGATTGCAAAGCCTTAAAAAAAATATTCCAGAAGGAGTTGTTCTTAACAATATCTCCTTACACATCCCAGCTGGAAAGTTTTTTGCCCTCCTAGGCCCTAGTGGCTGTGGAAAAACAACTCTACTTAGAGTAATCGCGGGATTAGAATCTGCTGATTCAGGTTCTATCTTCTTAGATGACGAAGACATTACCCATCTTCCTATCCATCAACGCCCCATTAATATAGTCTTTCAAAACTATGCTCTTTTCCCTCACCTTAACGTTTTTGACAATGTAGCCTACAGTCTAAAAATCAAAAAGCTTCCTAAAAATGTCATAGAACAGAAGGTAATAAAAATACTTGAATCTTTCGACTTAGAAAACCACATTTACAAGCCAACTTCTCAACTTTCAGGAGGCCAGCAACAACGAGTTGCTTTAGCTAGGGCTATTGTCAATGAACCTAGAGTTCTCTTACTAGATGAGCCTTTAGCGGCGTTAGATTTTAAGCTTCGAGAAAAGATGCTCATCGAGCTCATCGAATTGCAAGATAAACTGAAAACAACCTTTATCTACGTCACACATGACCAGTTTGAAGCGCTAACTGTTGCAGATCAGATGGCTATCATGAATAATAATGGCGACATTGAGCAAATTGGCACACCCAAAGAAATCTATGAATTTCCCGTCTCTTCTTTTGTAGCAAATTTTGTTGGAACAACAAACATCTTACAAGGCACTCTCAGAAACATAGACTCTCAACCAGAGCTTTTCATCCCTGATTTAACTCCTTTGGCCCTCTTCATTCCACAAAGAAAAAAATGGATGAAAGAAAATGGAGACATCTTAATTAGTATTAGACCTGAAAAGATCTTCATCTCTAAAAAGGCAGCACCTAACTTCTCTAACACCTTAAAAGCTACTGTAGAATCTATTGTCTACCATGGAAGATCTACACAATATAATGTAATCTTACAAAATCAAATGAAGCTCCAAGTATTTGAGCAAAACGAAGAACACTTTCCTCAAGAAGTTATCGATTACGACAATGAAGTTTATTTACATTGGCAAAAAGAAAATGTGGTGATCTTAGAAAGATGAGACTTATCAAACCAAAATCTTCTGAGTTTTCCTTCGCCATGGGAGTTCCCGCCATACTCTGGCAACTCCTGTTTTTTTATCTTCCTCTTTTCTTAATTGTCTGTACAAGTTTCATCGCTTTTTCTGAAGCAGGGAAAATTCAAGAATTCACTTTTAGTAAGATTTTCTTCTTTTTCAGTCCAACCTACCTACGCGTTATCTTCTCGTCCGTTTTACTCGGACTTGGCAATGTGATCTTATGTTTTTGCATAGCGTACCCCCTAGCTTACTTTATGATCTTTCGTGCTCGTAAAATCAAAAACCTTTTATTTTTTCTCTTAATTATCCCTTTTTGGACCAACTTTCTCCTTCATGTGTATGCCTGGTTTTTTGTCTTAGAAAGAAACGGATTTTTAAACAATTTACTAAAAACAATAGGATTGATTCAAGAATCCATCCCCTTCATGAACTCCTTATTTGCCACCATGGTCATGATGGTCTACTATTATCTTCCCTTTATGGTCCTTCCTCTTTATTCCTCTTTAGAAAAATTAGACTATAAACTGATTGAATCTTCCGTAGATCTTGGAGCCAGCTGGCTCCAAACATTAAGACGTATCATCTTCCCCCTAACAATGGGAGGAATTCGAGCTGGCTTTTTTCTTGTCTATATTCCTTCTTTTGGTGAATTTGCTATCCCTGAGCTTATGGGAGGAGACAAACAAATGTTTGTAGGAAGCGTTGTGGCTCGTTATATCCTTGGAGATCAAACTGGTTCTTTAGGAGCTGCCTTTACAGTTCTTTCCTGCGCAATCCTTTCCCTTTCTGCTATTTCCTTCTACTATCTTCTCAATAAGATCTTTATACCCAAGGGGTCTTATGCTCTTAAAAAATAAGGGATCAAAACTACTTCACTCTATTCTTGTCCTATCCACTTATTGTTTTTTATATCTTCCTATTATAGTGCTGCTTGTATTTTCTTTTAACTCTGAAAGATTCCCTTCTCCTTGGACTAGTTTTTCTTGGAAGTGGTATGAAGAACTCTTTTGTTCTCCTTATCTTTGGCATTCTTTTATGAACTCTCTTTATGTTGCGATCTTTTCCACCCTAATCAGCCTTCTTCTTGGTATTTTTCTTATTTTTCACGTAACACAAGGAGGGAAAATAAAAAATTATCTTTTCCTCTACTATGGAAATCTTGTTATCCCGGAAACTGTCTTAGCCGTTGCTCTATTAGGTTTTTTTACATTAATCTCCATTCCTCTTGGTCTAGTCACTCTGATCTTAGCGCATACCATTTTAGGACTTGGTTTTGTAATTCCTATCATCTATGCCAGGTACCTTGAATTAGACAAAAGAATGACAGAAGCTTCTCTTGTGTTAGGAGCAACACCTAAACAAACTTTTTTTAAGGTAACCCTTCCTTTACTACGTCCCTCTCTCATTGCTACCGGCTTACTTATTTTTATCATCTCTTTTGACGACTTCATCCTATCTTACTTTTGTGCAGGAAGCTCCTCTCAAACACTCTCTCTTTACATCCTCTCCATGCTAAGAACAGGAGTTTCTCCCGTTGTAAATGCTCTTTCTGCCGTTTTGCTTCTCTTAAGTATCTTGCTTGCCCTGGTCTTTTTTTCCTTAAAAACAAAGGTACGGCTATTTTGATAAGAAAATATCTTTTACGTTTTTGTATCATCTTTGCTTGGCTCTTTGGCATATCTTTAGCCTTATATTGGCCTAAAATCAATTTTTTTTCCTATAATGACAACTCCATCAATGTGTTTGCCTGGAGTGATATCTTACACCCTGACATTGTGGCTAAATTCGAAAAAGAAACAGGCATCAAAGTTAAATTCAACTACTACTCTTCTAACGAAGAGTTACTTGTTAAGCTAAAAGCCACCCAAGGCGAAGGGTATGATCTCATCATTCCATCAGATTATGCATTGCAACATTTGATCCAAAACAATCTACTCAAATCCATAGATAAATCTAAACTTCCTTTTTGGAACACGATTAATTCAAACCTCCTCAATCATTCTTTTGATCCTAGTAACCACTACTCCATTCCTTTTGCCTGGGAAATTTTCCTATTCGTCGTAAATAAAGACTATTTTCAAAAATACCCAGCACCTCCTAGCTGGAAACTTGTTTTCGATCAAAATAGCATAAATTACAAAATTGCTATGAGCAATGACCCTATTGAAGCCACCCTTTTTGCAAGTTTCTATCTATTTGGATCTACAAATTCTTTGAGCCCTTCACAAATAAATCAAGTTCAACATCTCTTAATTGAGCAAAGAAAATGGGTTGAAGTCTATGCAAGCTTTAGGGGAGACTATTTTCTATCTACCGGCAGCTGTCAACTTGCTATAGCTTCTAGCTCTTACCTTTGGAGAACTTTAAATTTATTCCCTTCCATTGGATTTATGATCCCAAAAGAAGGAACCTTCATCACTCTTGAGAGCTTGGCTATCCCCCGCTTAAGTAAAAAAGAGGCCCTTACCTATCAACTTATAAATTACCTTTTTCAAGAACAGTCCGTCCGCGCTCATTTCGATACTTTCGCTTACTTCCCTTCCACTCTTAACTCTATTCCAAATCTCAAACTAAATCCTGATGTCAAACGACTGCTCTTCTCTTCGAAAAAAGATTTTGAAAATTTTCATTTTATGCATGAGGTCATGCCTCAACAAAAAATGACAGATGTCTGGGTTGAAGTAAAATCCAAAAACTAACTTTTTACTGATAAAACTGAGGTTTGTATGTTATCGATCGACTTAAAAGGAAAAAAAGCCTTCATCGCCGGAATCGGAGATGATCAAGGGTACGGCTGGGCTATAGCTAAAGCTCTTGCAGAAGCTGGCGCTGAAATCATTATAGGAACATGGACTCCTATTCTTAAAATCTTCACCCAATCTTGGGCTGCCGGAAAGTTTGATGAATCTAGAAAACTTTCTAATGGTACTTTAATGGAATATGCTAAGGTGTATTCTTTAGATGCAGCCTATGATAAACCAGAAGATGTTCCAGAAGAGATCAAAAACAATAAAAGATACATTGATGTAGAAGGTTATACCATCTCAGAAGTAGCTGCTGCTGTCTATAAAGACTTTGGACCTATTGATATCTTAGTCCATTCCTTAGCCAACGGCCCTGAAGTCAAAAAGCCCCTTTTAGAAACTTCTCGAGCAGGCTACCTTGCAGCGTCAAGTGCTTCTTCCTACTCCTTTGTCAGCTTACTTGCTCACTTTGGTCCTGGGATGAGCCCTAAAGGATCTGTTATTTCTTTAACCTATATGGCTTCAGAAAAAGCAGTACCCGGCTATGGAGGGGGAATGAGTTCTGCAAAAGCTGCTTTAGAAAGTGATACAAAAACCTTAGCTTGGGAAGCTGGTCGTAAATGGAATATCCGAGTTAACACCATTTCTGCAGGCCCTTTGCAAAGCAGAGCTGCCCGTGCTATCGGCTTTATCGGCAATATGATTGATTATTCTAAAGCAAATGCCCCCTTAGTTAAAGATCTTGAAGCAGAAGAAGTGGGTTATACGGCGGCCTTCTTACTCTCTCCCCTCGCCTCTGCGATCTCAGGATCCATTATCTATGTAGATAACGGTCTCCATGCTATGGGACTTGCAGTTGATAGCCCTTCCTACCAAGGACTGAACGCTTAAACTTCATAAACACTAGGCTTTTTTCATCTGTAAAAAAGTCTAGCGTTTCTACTATTATTCTCAAAGATCCAGAGAGTGCGGTGAATACATAGAGTAAATTTCAACAATTCTCCTGCGTTAAAAAAAACTCTACACGCCTAATCTACTATAGACTTAACTCGAAAAGTTGACAATTAAGGAATCCTCCAAGTCAACACCGTAAAAAAGACTGGAATTATACTATTATTAAGCTTATTCTAGATGCCCAAAATAAAAAAATTTCAGGAAAACACAATACATGAATGGACTAAACTTTAATAATTCTTCAGCACTAACTAATGCTATAGTGCTTTAATTTTACATTGACAGTATGGCCCTGTCTAAAGCATCAGTGAACTTTGTAACTTTAGGCAACAGTTCTCGAACCTTTACCTTCATGTTAGCCCAGTATTTTTCAAT
>CANNLR010000118.1 GCA_947505635.1 Chlamydiota bacterium | reverse complement strand
ATATTAGCTTATTTAATGAATTGGCAAATTGTTGAAGATCTTTTGTCCCAAATGGAGGGGGGCCATCGGTAATTGAGCCGGCATCGCGAAATTCCTTCAAGAAATCTCGCATTGATAAAATCGAACCAATATTACTTTCTGTATAAATCTCGCCTCGAGGATTGAGAGCAATAGCTTTTTTTTTCAAAACTTTCGCTGCAAGAGGAATGTCAGCTGTAATAACAATGTCATAGATTTCAACTTTATCAACAATATGTTGATCTGCGGCATCAAATCCTTTATCTACGACAATCAGTTGTATAAGACTGCTGTAAGGAATATTCTGATAAGAATTGGCAACTAGTATAATACGTATATTTAAGCGAAGACTTGTCTTAAAAACCATTTCTTTAACAGCTTTAGGACAAGCATCGGCATCGATCCATATTGTATTGGGCCTATTTTTTGACATCTTTTTAAGATAACATCAATCTCGCCTAAACTTCTACAGGATTTTTCAGACTTTTATGGTTTTAGAAATAAAGGAAATACAATAACGACTCCATCTACAGTTCCTTTAAATGTAGTCACAGATTCTGAGGTGAGCTGACTTAGGAAGATTTAGGACCAATGGTATTAACATTTTCAACTATTTTTTTTAATACATATTCATAATTAATGGTTGTTAAATCGGACCTTCCTCTAGATGAGGATGTCAATTTTATACGTGTAGGTCCGTAACTTTTCTGAGTTAATCTCTAATATTTTAAGATTTGAAATTATCTACGACCACCGCCGCCACCGCCACTACGACCACCGCCACCGCCTCGATTTCCTCCTCCGTCACGATTCCCTGAGGCGTTGCTGCGGTCTTGAGATCTATTGTCTGAGCCGTTAGCTCTATCTTGTGAGGCATTATCTGAGGCGTTGCTGCGGTCTTGAGATCTATTGTCTGAGCCGTTAGCTCTGTCTTGTGAGGCATTATCTGAGGCATTAGCTCTATCTTGAGATCTATTGTCTGAGGCGTTATTTCTATCTTGCGAGGCATTGTTTGAAGCATTGTTCCTAGCTTGAGATCTGTTGTTAGCCCAGTTGTTATTGTATCTTGGGTAGTCACCCGCTCTATTATAGGCTACTACTGTTGGGTCCCTAACTACAGTTCTATCGTATTGATTAAAACCTTCTGCATAAAAAGTAGCTGGATAGGCGTAGTGGATTTGTGACATGGCGATAAGAGCATCAGCGCCTAAAAAAGGAAGAAGAAGATTAGCACTATCTGGATAGTAAGAGGTTTCTATCACTTGGTTTACATCGTTAACGTTATCAGATGAAGAATCAAATTGTTGAGAGTCTTGATAATTATCGCTAATGTTTTGCAAATTATCCATTTGCTGTTGAGAAAGCCCTGTAATAGTTCTTGCTCCATTAATGAGGATTTCTTCTGTAGCAGAAGAGATTACTATGTTTTCTGGAGTAGCGTGTAAAACAGGTCCAATTAAAGAGCCTAATACATCGCTAAAGGCGTAAGGATTAACATTGATAAATGTAGCTGTTAAGTCAACTAAGGTCACATCGTTATAGGTTAGCTCATAATTCGGATTTGCGTTAATCCTTTCAACAAGAGACATAAGCTCTTTGATATGAGCTTTTGGCATCCCAGCTCTCATTTTTTCGGCCATCATAAGAGAGCTCATTGCTGAGTCGGAAACTTCTCCCTTGCTTTGAATCTTAAAGCCAAAGAAGACAAGAGCATTTCTTTCTGCTTGGGATAAGGCTTCAAACTTAGAATTATCAGAGTCATTGGCATATTTGGTAAAAACTTTAACAAGAGATTCTGAAGGGATGCCAGATATTTCTAGTTGGCCAATGTCGCTTGATGTTCCTCCAATTTGATAAAGAGCATCTGATAAGGCTTGAGGGGGGAGGGCTTGTGTCATAGACATGGGAGCGCTTTGGACGTATCCAGGTGCTAGGCACGCAGTTGTTACAGCATAAATAGTTAAAAATAATCTACGATTCATAGCAGCCTCTCTTATTTTGATTTATAATCATAAGTTAATATAGCTGTTAATTAAATTCAATTATTTAATTGATATTAATTTGATTATAATAAATTAAGGCTAATAATTAGCTCTCTCTTGGGGTGAGAGAGCTAATATTTTTTTAAGGCTTGGTGATTAGATAGTCGATAAGAGGGTAGCCGATACGTTTAAAGACTTCATCAAAGATAGCGTCAGGTAGGTAAGGAGTGTCTGTGTTATCAAGTATTTCTCCTAAGAGTTTCTTTGCTAGGTAGTCTTTTTCTTGTAAAGATAGTCCTGAATACGAAGTAGTTAATCGGCAAGTAAAGAGAATGCAAGAGGGGATGTCTTTCCATCTTAATTTGCCATTTAGTTTGGTTATAAAAGAATCCGTGGCTCTTAGAATTTCTTGTTCAGAAGGGGATGGGTTTGTTGGGGGGATTAAAGAGTCATCTGCAGAGTCTGGAAATATGATAAAAGCTAGAGCAGGGGTAAATTTTTCTAAAAAATTTTTTTCAGGCGTTGAAAACTTTTGTTTTTCGATAATTTTATTCAATACAGATTGGAGAGCATGTTGTTTATCTGTGGTAGACATATTGATATTTTTGTTGAAGTGAGTGTCTAGGATAGAGGAAACTGTAATGAGGTCTTCTAGTTGAAAACCGTCTTTAAAAGGGACAGAAAGTTCTTGAGCAAGTTCGATAATTTCTTCTAAGGTGATGCCTTTCATTTGTGTGGTTAAGGCGGCTTGGAGAGTATCAGCTTGCAGTCCCAAGGGAGAGCATAGAGCTGAAAGGGATAGAACAAAACAAGGGATTTTCATAATTTTTCCTTTTTTAAAGAATTAAAAAAAACATACGAACGCTCTGTACGTTAGCTAAAGGAGGTTTTTTTTTCTAGACTTTTTTAAAGAATTGTTAAAGAACCTCGGTTTTTAACCCGAGGTTTGTAGACTTTAAGTTAGAGTAAGGAAAGTTTTGGTGGGGGGGTGGCTAAATCGCCAATAAGAGTTTGATTGCTATAGCTATGAATTTTTACTTTTTGTAATGTTCCGATGCAAGTATCGTCTCCATGGAATACAACATTTTTCCAGCAACGGCTTCGTCCTTTAAGGCGAAGGTCTTCTTTGTTTCGTTTTTCGACTAAAACTTCGATTTCTTGCCCTAGCATGTCCTGTCTTTGTTCGGCGCAAATCTCATTATGGAGAGATAAAAGCCTGTGAAGTCTTTCTTGCTTTACTTCCTCTGGGATATCATCTTTCCAGCGAAAGGCGGGAGTTCCTTTACGGGCACTATAAGAAAAGATAAAGGCCACAGAATATCGGATCTGTTTGAAAACCTCATAGGTCTCTTCAAATTCTTCTTCTGTTTCTGTTGGAAATCCTACAATGATATCAGTTCCTAAAGAGACGTTGGGGACAATTTGTCGTAGCAAGGTTACTTTTTCTAGGTATTGTTCTTTTGTGTAGAGTCTATGCATCTTTTTTAAGATGCGCTCGGAACCTGCTTGAATAGGGAAATGAACAAATTCACAAAGGGAGGGTAGATCTCTAATAGCGTACATGAGCTCTAAGGTGATATCTACAGGATGACTTGTCATGAATCTAATTCTTTTAAGCCCTTCTATTTTATCTAAGCGATAAAGAAGATCGTGAAAAAGGCAGTTCCACTCAGGTTTGTCTTTTCCGTAACTATTGACGTTTTGTCCAAGAAGGGTGATTTCCTTATATCCTTTTTGAACAAGGATACGACACTCCTCTTCAATACTGTCTGGAGGTCTTGATACTTCTTGGCCCCTTGTATAAGGGACGACACAATAGGTGCAGTATTTATCGCACCCTCGGATGATAGATACAAAAGCTTTTACAGGGTCGTCTCTTTTAGCAATAAGATAGTCAAGGTTTTCTTCGAAAACATCATCTGTTTTATGAGTTTGCTTTCCAGAGATAAGAACCTCATCTAGGACCTGGTTAAGGTCTGTTAGGTTGTTTGTTCCTAAAATAAAGTCGATATGGGGGAGTTTCCTGAATAAAGAATCTTTTTTAGCCATGGCCATGCAGCCCGTAACTCCGATAATGGAACGTTTTGTTTTAGCTCTTCCTAGCTGGCCAAGCTTTCCCATAACTTTTCTTTCTGCTAAGTCACGGATCGAGCAGGTATTGAAAATTAATAGATCGGCTTCGTTTTCCTCTTCTGTCCGGGTAAGTCCTCTTTTTTCTAGTTGGCCTACCATGATTTCGGTGTCAAGTTCGTTCATTTGACAACCGTATGTCCTGATAAAAAATTTTTCTAATTCTCTCATATATGCTCTCATTATGGGCTTTTTTAGGAGGAAAGTGTATAAGATTTCGAGAGGATTAGCAAGAAAACTTCACAAGATAAATTAGGGATTGGCAAAAAAGGAAAGAATGAGTATCCTTAACTTCTTTCATTATAAATGTTATTGTTAACGTAAAAAAATTAAGGTCGAATTCATGGCTCAAGAAAAGAAAAACAACACAACGATCCTTCTCACAAAAGAAGAAGCCGAAGTGGGAAAAAAGTGGTTTTTGTTAGATGCTTCCGGAAAAACACTCGGACGCTTCTCTGCAGAGGTAGCTAAGATCCTAAGAGGCAAGCACAAACCAACTTTTACATCTCACGTAGATGCAGGAGATGGGGTGGTTATTATCAATGCTGCCAAAATTAAAGTAACAGGCGCTAAAGCGGCTCAAAAAATATATAGATATCACACGGGAGCGATGAGTGGGTTGAGGGAAGTCCCTTACGAGATTATGTTGGCTAGAAAGCCTGACTATATCATTCGTCATGCGGTAAAGGGAATGATGCCAAAAACTCGTCTTGCAGAAGCTCAAATGAAAAAATTGCGTATCTTTGCGGATACTGAACACGATTTACAAGCTCAGCTACCCATTGTAGCTCAAATTTAACCTTTTAATGGAAAAGTAACTAGTTATGCAACAAGAACAAATTGGGACAGGAAGAAGAAAAACTGCCGTTTCGTCTGTCCGTCTGAGACCAGGTAGTGGTAAGATTGATGTAAATGGTAAGACCTTAGATGGTTATTTTCCTGGCGAACTACATAGAGATACTATCTTAGCTCCTTTCAAGACATGTCGTCTTTCTGCGGATAAGTATGATTTAATCATCCGAGTTAAGGGTGGCGGGATGGATGGTCAAGTAATTGCTACTAGACTAGGTATTTCTCGAGCTCTTGTTGGAGAAGATGATGCTAGAAAGTCAGATCTTAAACTAGAAGGATTCTTAACTAGAGATTCTAGAAAAAGAGAAAGAAAAAAGTACGGAAGGGCAGGAGCTCGAAAGAGATTCCAGTTCTCCAAGCGTTAATGGTGCAAAACCTGGGACAAAATCCCAGGTTTTTTTTTGCCTTGAAAAGGCTGTTCTTGAGAGTGATCCTATTTGTTTAGCCTAATTAATTCAGTTCATGTGACAAATCGGCGGGGATTGAAAAAATAGAAAAATGTGTTTAAGTAGCTCCAGAAAGTTATTTCTGCGGGCAAAATGTCTATATAGTACTCAATATAGGGTATTCACATATTGAGTACGTTTTCGGGAGCCATAATGTAATTAAAATTTATTTAAAAAGTAACGAGGATCGACATCT
>CANNLR010000117.1 GCA_947505635.1 Chlamydiota bacterium | reverse complement strand
GACTTTTGGAGAAAGTGAAGCACTGAGTCGTTGACGTAAGTGCTTCATTTGTAAATTGCTCAGAACAGGACTCGAACCTGCACGGGGTTGCCCCCAGGAGATTTTAAGTCTCCAGTGTCTACCATTCCACCATCCGAGCTAAACTTCTAAGAAGGAATATTCCGAGAAGTCTAAAAGATTGCACTATTTAAAGGCAATCCCTAATTGAAAAAATCTTCCCCTTTAGGAACTTCAGGAGCTTCTTTTGTCAAAACAGGAGAAGCCATCGCTTCACTCTCTTCTAACAAAGCTTGAGAAGCCGCTGCTGCTGCCGCCTCTTTCTCACGCAGACGTCCTAATGTTTCAGAAATCAATGTAGCAGGAGGGGGCAGAAGATGAGTGAACATAGCAGAGGTTACCTTCATCTCTGTGACAGGAACTCCCTCTTCACCTTCTTCAAAAGAAGAATCTTCAGCAGCACCTTTCGGTTTATCTCCTGTTTCCTTTCTCTCTTCAGCCATTCGCTTTCTACGATTTCTTCTACGATCTCTTTTTTTATCTATTTTCCCATCTGCCACAACTTCTGTGGTTAGCTCTTTTTCTTCCAATTCTTTTTCTACATCTTCTATTTTCTCAGGAGCAACTTCTTTAGGAGGTTTCACAAAAGCCTCCCTGCCGCCGCTAATTTTAATATTACGCTCATGAGTAATGTTTTTTAAAACAACGCGAGTTTCTTTAACTTCAAACACTTCATAATCTGAAGCTGGCACAAGAAAAGGCTTAGGCCTTTCTTGACCTCTAAAGAAAAAAGCTTGTCCAAAAGAAACCACCTCTACAGCATCGACAAATAATTCCTCAGCTCCAGCAATTTTGCTGTTTCTAATGCACAGCTTGCAACCATCTTTAGGAGATAGAATGGTCTCAATAATAGGCTCTCGAGTAAAATTCACAAAGCACTTCCATTTTTAATTAGTTAAAGCAATTTTTTGCATACATACTATCTTTTGCTCGCCATATATTGGATTAAATCAACGATTCGATGAGAATAGCCCACCTCGTTATCGTACCAGGCGATTAATTTATAAAATCGAGAATTTAGAGCAATTCCAGCTCCCTTGTCAAAAACACAAGAAGCCTTACATCCTATAAAGTCACTCGACACGACCTCTTCATCACAATAATCTAGAATTCCCTTAAGATGAGTTTCAGAAGCGGATTTTATTACCCGACAAATCTCCTCATAAGAAGTATCTTTAGATAACCGGACGGTAAGGTCTATAACGGACACATCTGCAGTAGGAACGCGTAAAGCCATCCCTGTTAACTTTCCTTTTACCTCAGGAATACATAAAGCCACGGCCTTCGCAGCTCCCGTGGAAGAGGGAATCAAATTAAT
This sequence comes from Chlamydiota bacterium, assembly GCA_947505635.1. GTDB lineage: Bacteria > Chlamydiota > Chlamydiia > Chlamydiales > Rhabdochlamydiaceae > CAIJXB01. The sequence goes on along the minus strand of CANNLR010000117.1, from coordinate 4,255 downwards.
ACTTGCCGCCCGTCCTCCTCTCCAATCTTTTTTAGAAACACCATCCACTGTAAGTTGAGTAGCAGTCAATGAATGAATCGTCGTCATTAACCCCTCTTCTATTCCAAAATTGTCGAGCAACACCTTTGTTAACGGAGCCAGACAGTTTGTGGTACATGAGGCATTAGAAACAACATGGTCTACATCAGGGCGATACTTTTCTTGATTTACCCCCATGACAAATGTAGGAACATCTCCCTTAGCAGGAGCTGTAATTACAACTTTTTTCGCTCCAGCTTCCAATAATTTTCGCGCCTCAGAAGCTTCGGTGAAACGACCTGTAGATTCAATAGCAAAATCTACTAGCAATTCACCAAGAGGTAATTTAGTCGGATCTTTTTCACAAAAGACACGAACCCTTCTTCCCCCTACAATAAGATAGTCTTCTTCATGAGAAATAGAAAAGGAAGGCTTTCCATGTACAGAGTCATACTTCAATAAGTAAGCCAATTGATCTGCAGAAACCAAATCATTAATTGCTACAATTTCAATTTCTTGAAAATGATCTTCCATGATGGCTCTAAACACCAATCTTCCAATACGGCCAAACCCATTAATCATTACTTTCATGCAATCCCCTTTTCAGCTAGCATCATCTTATATTTTTTTATAAATGAATAAATTTGGAGCATAGGAAAACTGAGCAACAGCTTCTTATCAATGATGATGATAAACGACTTTTTGAAGAAAGTAAAGACAGAAAAGAAAGATGACAAAAGATTGAAAAATATAAGCCGTCTACATCAAGAAGACGGCTTATAAAAAATACTTAAGAGCTTAAATATTCGATATAGCAAGTTGATGCATTATCGCCTACTCTTTGCCCTTTTCTAATGATTCTTGTATATCCACCATTGCGAGTTGCAAAACGTGTAGCAAGATCAGTGAATAATTTACCCACTACCTTACGATCTCCATTACAAGCATCTGTGTTTGTTGGATCATTTTTCAATTCTCTAGCTTCTTTCGGAGTAAGAGTGTTAAAACGAATCATCATCTCGGCAATAGCTTTTCTTCGAGTTGCCAATGTGTTTTTCTTAGCTAACGTAATCAAACGATCTGCATGTCGTCTCAGCTCTTTAGCTTTTACAACTGTCGTTTCAATGCGCTCATGTTCTACTAAAGATTTTAGCATGTTAGCAAGCATACATCTAATATGCGAGCCGGTGCGACCAATCTTAAAAGTATGCTTCCTGTGTCTCATACAGTTTCAGCCCCTGCTTTTAGCGTTAAATAGTCTTGTATGACTTCTTTTACATTATCTCTATTAATTCCCATTTTAGAAAGTTCCATTCCCAAAGAAAGATTCATTTCTTCTAGTTTGGCTTTAATCTCATTTAAGGATTTCTTTCCAAAATTTCTAAATTTAAGCATCTCTGACTCTGGCATGATAACGAGTTCTGCAATTGTATCTATACCTGCCCCAGAAAGACAGTTTGTAGATCGAACAGATAACTCGATTTCATTGATTTTTAATGCTAATTTTTGCATTAAAGCATCTTTGTCAGTATTTGCTTCTGATTCTCCCTTGTCAAAAGAAAGAGAATGCATCTTAAGTTGGTCAAAAACTTGGAAGTGTAGAACTCCAATTTGCGTAGCAAACGTGAGAGCCTCTTCCGGTTTTACTCTTCCATCTGTGGTTACTTCAAGAACGAGCCTATCATAGTCTGTATCTTGCCCGACTCTTGTGTTCTCGATGAAGTAATTAACATGTCGAACAGGAGAAAACGCAGAATCAATAACTATCTCTTCTGCTAATTTATCTACGATCTGATGTCTTTCTGAAGGAACATAACCTCTTCCAATTGCCACTTTAATGTCCACTCTACGTACCATAGGCTTTGTAGCTATAAAAATTTTCAGTTCTGGATTGACGATCTCAAAAGGAGAATTCCCCATTAGATCTTTTAAGGTTACAGCATACTGTCCCCCATTTTTTTCAATCATATCCTGAGTAACATCTAGCACTTTAGTTACTATTTTAAAGCCTCTTGACCCAGCTTCTTCATCCGAAGGCAGCCTTCTTAAAAGAGCTCCTTTCAGATTTAAAATAATATGAGTCATGTCCTCTATGATCCCCTCAATCGCCATGTACTCATGAGGAACCCCTTCCATTTTAATAGAAAGAATTGATGGAGCTTCTAAAGATGTGAGCATAATTCTTCTAAGAGCATTTCCTATTGTATGCCCAAATCCTTTTTCAAAAGGCTCCGCGATAAATCTCACAAAGTTCTTTGAGGACTCTCCAATTTTAATTTTAGTTGGCAACTCAAATTTGCCATAAACAACAGCCATGACCGATTCTCCTATAGAATTTAGTTAACCTATCACAAAAAAAGATTATACTCTTCTTCTTTTTCTCGGACGGCATCCATTATGAGGAACTGGCGTCGTATCGCGAATAGTTGTCACAATAAGACCTGAACTTTGAAGACCGCGTACAGCAGATTCTCTTCCAGCTCCAGGACCTGATAAATTCACCTCTACTTCTTTCATTCCAAAACCCATAGCTGTACCCGCTGCATCTTGAGCTGCGACTGTAGCTGCATAGGCAGAAGATTTCCTCGATCCGGAAAAATTCACTTTCCCAGCAGAAGCCCATGATAATACATTACCGGCAAGGTCTGTAATGGAAACAATTGTATTATTAAATGTTGCCTTCACAAAAACAATTCCACTTGGAACGTTTCTTGTGATTTTTTTTCTGACTTTTACATTCTGCTTTTTTACTGTTTGCTTCTCTTGTTTAGCCAAAGTCTAAACTCCTATATTATTTCTTCTTGTTAGCAACTGTTTTTCTCTTACCCTTACGAGTTCTCGCGTTCGTTCTAGTTCTTTGACCTCTCACGGGCAATCCAACTCGATGTCTCATTCCTCTATAAGAATGAATACTGATTAGGCGTTTGATATTATTTTGTACCTGTCTACGTAAATCCCCTTCTACAATATACTCAGACTGTAATATCCCATTTATTTTTGCGATATTATCTTCTGTAAGGATATTAGCTCGCATATTGGGATTTAAACCTAATTTGGCAATAATCTCATTGGAAAGCTTTCTCCCTACTCCGTAGATATATGTAAGACTGATCTCTAAACGTTTGTTGTCTGGGATGTCGATCCCAATAACTCGTGGCATGCTCTTTTCCTCTGTTAAAAAACTTAAGTCTTAACTAAATGACTATATAACTTATCAAACAATCTGTTAATTTACAAGCCCAAGATTGTTTGGATAAAATAAATAAAAAAATTTAACGCCCTCTTACCTTACCTTTTTTCATAAATCCCTCATATCTTCTTGTTAGTAAGTGAGATTCAATCTGCTTAGTTGTATCTAACACAACTCCAACAAGAATAAGAAGAGAGGTTCCTCCAAAAAAGTAGGCAATGGATTGATCCACAGAAAGCACTCTACCGATTATATTAGGTAAAACTGCAATCAAGGCCAAAAACATAGCGCCTGCAAATGTAATTCGACTCATAGTGGATTCCAAATAATCTTGCGTAGGTTTCCCTTGGCGAATACCAGGAATAAAAGCTCCATTCTTCTTCATATCAGAAGCAATTTGCTCTGGATGAAACTGCGTAGCTGTCCAAAAATAAGTAAAAAACAAAATTAACATAACAAACATGATCGTGTATAAACTTCCACCTGGCGACAAAAGAGCCACCGCATTACTAAACCAAGAACCTTTGCTCATAAACTGTGCAATCGTAGCAGGAAACATTAACAGAGAGCTGGCAAAAATAACAGGAATAACTCCAGCATAATTGATCTTTAAAGGAATATAAGCACTCCCAGCACCCTGAACTTCATTTCTTCCTACCATTCTCCTTGCATATTGCAAGGGAATTTTTCTTTGCCCTTGAATAACTAGTATCGTTCCTATAATGATAAAAACAAATACAGCACAAAGAACAATTAAAGAAGAAAAAGATAACTGCCCCGGCTCTTGCGAGTCAAGATTGAGTTGTCTAATAATCGAACCAATAGTCCTTGGAACGGAGGAAAGAATACCCACAGTAATGATCAAACTGACTCCATTACCAACCCCTCTTTCACTAATCTGTTCTCCAATCCACATTAACAAGACCGTTCCGGCTGTCATAGTGAACATTACAGTAATGAAAAAAAGGAGAGGAACTCCAAAAATCAACTGATCCGCTATCCCTTGAACAATAATTCCTGGGTTAGATAGATTCAACTGATAAGCAT
>CANNLR010000116.1 GCA_947505635.1 Chlamydiota bacterium | reverse complement strand
GAAGTCTGGATGTGTGATTGGATTTTGATCTACATGAGGGGGAAGGGGGTCTTCATATTCGGTTTTTTTCTGATAAATAATTCGATCAAATACTACCCAAAGTTTTTTTGTCCCTAAAAGATTTGCAAAGATTTCATAGATTCTCGGATCTTGGCGCAGTTGGGCTAGTGTATCATCGTGATACAAGTCTAAAAAGCCGATGCGTCGAGATAGGGAAGGTTCTTTTTCTATAATAGAGTCGATAACTTGTACCAGATTATTACGATGTTCAGGGGTTGAGACCCCTTCAATAATAACATATCCGTTTTCTATGAAAAACTGATGAATAGCGAGGGGGTCAGAAGGACTATGCACCACAGGATCAATCATAGTGATAGGATATTCTTTTCCATTAGGAGGTCTAATGAAGTCACCGGCAAAAACAGAATTCAAACAAAAACATACAAATAGGTTGATAAAATAAATATTCACAGTTGCGACTCTTTTTTAATAATTTTATAAAATAGAAGTGGAAGCATAGGTTCGAAATAAAAACAAGTCAAACGATAAAGAAAGCCACAGCGTTTTTGATTAAAAAGATGAGTATTAAATCTTATGCACTTGAAAAGAACACCTGCTCTTAAGAGCAGGTATTCGAGAGGGAGTTAGTTATTTTCTTCTGGTTCTTGAGCATCTCCGATGAGAGCTTCTGAAAGTAAGATAATACCTGCTGTAGAAGAAGCAAAAATAAGAGCATTTTTGATCACTTTGGCAGGATCAACAATGCCGGAAAGTAAAAGATCTTCCACTTGCTCTGTTGCTGCATTGAAACCGAAATTCCCCTTTTTATTCATGATCTGTTCTAAAAGAAGAGCGCTATCACATCCTGCGTTAGAGACGATTTGTTTAAAAGGAGCTTCACAAGCTTTTAAGACAATTTGTGCACCAATGGATTCTTCTGTAGATAAGGACATGTTTAGGATGGATTGACCTGCTTGTAAAAGAGCAATTCCACCACCTAGTACAATCCCTTCTTCTAAAGCAGCTCTTGTGGAGTTTAAGCTGTCTTCGAAGACTTGCTTTTTTTGCTTCAGTTCAGGTTCTGTAGGAGCTCCTACGCGAATGACGGCAACGCCGCTGCTGAGCTTTGCTTTTCTTTCTTCTAATTTATCTTTGTCGTAAGGGCTTGTGGCTTCTTCGATGATAGCTTCAATTTGCTTGATTCTATCTTGTATTTCTTGTGTTGAGCCAGCGCCGTCTACGATCGTTGTCTTGTCTTTTGTGATGACAACCTTTTCTGCTTGGCCTAAGACTTCAGTAGAGACATCTTTTAAGATTAATCCAGCATCTTCAGTTACTAATGTAGCTCCCGTTAAAGTGGCGATGTCTTGAAGAAGTTCTTTTTTCCTATCGCCAAAGCCAGGGGCTTTGACAGCACATACTTTCAAAGAGCCTCTTAGTCTGTTAACGACTAGAGTGGAAAGGGCATCTCCTTCGATGTCATCAGCGATGATGAGTAAAGAACTTCCTGAAGAGGCGACTCCTTGCAATAGAGTTAGGATCTCTTGAATAGAAGAGATCTTTTTGTCTGTAACAAGAATTTTAGGTTGAGAAAGCTCTACAGTCAGGGCTTCTGCATTTGTGCAAAAGTAAGAGCTTGTATAGCCACGGTCAAATTGCATTCCTTCAACCATCTCTACAGTAGTTTCGGTGCTTTTGCCTTCTTCGATAGTGATAACGCCTGATTTTCCAACTTTTTGAAAGGCATCTGCAATCATCTTCCCGATTTCTTCGTTTCCTGATGCAGAAGCAGTTGCGATTTGCAAGAGTTCATTGTTGTCTTTTACTGCGATAGAAAGCTCGCTTATTCTTGCTATGACAGTTTCTACAGCTTTATCCATTCCTCTTTTGATTTGAATAGGACTTGACCCAGAAGAGATATTTTTTATGCCGTTTTGAACAAGAGCGCGTAAGATTAAAATGCTGCTTGTTGTTCCGTCACCACATTTTTCTTTCATTTTGCTTGCGACTTCTTTGCCCATAGAAACGCCCATGTTGGCAAATTGATCTTTGAGTTCGATGTCTTTTACGATGCTGTTGCCGTCATTTGTGATAGTTGGAGCGCCGAAGCTGGTTTGTAAGCCTACGTTTCTTCCTTTAGGGCCAAGAGTTACAGCCACAACATCAGCAAGCTTGTCGATTCCCTCTTTGAGTTTATGTCGGGCTTCTTCTTCAAAAACAATTTCTTTAGCAGATTCTGACATAATTTAGTCTCCTGGTTATCTATTAAAAAGAAGGGTCATCTTAAGGTAAATTCAGGAAAATGGCAACTCCTTTTTTTCTTTTTTTAGCAAACTGTTTAGTTGAGTGCTATTTTTCTGTATGAAAGAGTTTGTAGACAGATTGTTTGGGGGTTTTTAAGAGATGGGAAGCTGTTTTGATAGCTTCTGTTAAAGATATACCATAGGTATTTTGAAGCTCTTCGACTAGAGATTTTGGATCTTTGTCTGTAAAGGGATCTGCACCTCCTTGAATTAACAATACGATCTCTCCTTTAGGAGGAGTTTCTGTGAAGTATGTGACAGCCTCCAGGGCGGTCATTCGAATGACTTCTTCAAAGAGTTTTGTTAGCTCTCTTGCGACAGCAACCGGAGTGGAAGGGGCTAAAGTAGCAAGATAAGAAAGTGTTTTTTTAAGCCTTTGAGGACTTTCGTAAAAAATAGAGGTGCCAGGAAAAGAAAGAGTCATGGGAAGTAGCGTGAGAATTTCTGCTTCTTTACGAGGCATAAAACCAAAAAACTGAAACGGCATACAAGGGAAGCCAGAGAGGATGAGGGCCTGAATTAACGCTGCGGGACCTGGGATGCTTGTGAAGGGGATTTCTTCTTTTATACAGGCGGTGATTAGCGTGGCACCAGGATCACAGATGGCCGGGCAGCCTCCATCGCTTAATAACCCAATGGTCTGACCTTGTTTTAAAAGTTCAACAACTCTTCCAATTCGTTGACTTTCGTTAAAAGAGTGATAGCTTTCTAGTTTCTTTTTTATTTTATAATGACTCAGTAAAACCTGACTTCTTCTTGTGTCTTCACATAATAGAAGATCGCAAGCCTGCATGGACTCAATAGCTCTAAATGAGATATCAGATAGATTGCCGATAGGAGTAGAGATAAGATATAGCAAGGTAAAAACAGGGGTGAATAAGGTGGCACTCAGAATCGAACTGAGGAATGGAAGCTTTGCAGGCTTCTGCCTTACCGCTTGGCTATGCCACCGATTAAGAAAGTTCAAGATTATGCTTAAGGAAGGATATGAGGTCAAGGTGTTTTTTTTGTAATATCAAAAAACTTGTAAAGCCTTGATTTGTTTGTTATATTGTAATTTAACATGTTATTTAAGGTCTTTATGCAGAGTCTTCCATTTTCTCTTCAGTCTTTTTCCAGGTTAAGAGCTTTAAATTGTTTATATGTAGATAAGACTAAATATGCTCATGATTTAATCGTTCAAGAACAGAGTTTTTTCTTGTCTCGTCCTCGCAGATTTGGTAAATCGGTGTTTATTTCTACTTTAAAAGAAATCCTTTTAGGTAAGAAAGAGTTGTTTGAGGGGCTTTGGATTGATAAAAGTGATTATAAATGGCCTGTCTTTGGTGTAATTCATCTAGATTTTTCCTCTATTGATAGTACGGATGCTAATACTGCAAAGACTTCTCTTTGTCAATTTTTAGCTAACATAGCGATTGAGTATAAACTTTCTATTCAACTTAGTTCCTCGAGTCCAAATGACGCTTTGAACGTTCTTGTCAGAGCTCTTTTTGCTCAAACCGGAAAAGTGGCTATTTTGATAGATGAGTACGACCACGCCATCTTATCCACCTTGCATAAGCCTCAGCTTAATGAGGTGTTAGGAGTTGTTCAGAGCTTTTTTACAACACTTAAAAGTTTAGGCGATTATGTGCATTTTCTTTTCATTACAGGTGTGAGTGCGTTTGCTAAAGCAGGAGTTTTTTCCGGTATGAGTCATCCGGAAGATCTTTCCAATATGCCGGCCTTTGCTTGTGTTTGCGGTTATACGGAAAAAGAAATTGATCAGTATTTTATTCCTTACTTAGAAAATATGGCAGAGAAAAAAAATATGTCTCTTATCGATTTACGAGAAGAGATGAAAAAAATGTATAATGGGTATCGTTTTGTGGAAAATGCGCCTGCAGTATACAACCCTTTTTCTTTTATCAAGGCTCTTCGCACGGGAAAGGTAGGGAATTTTTGGTTTGACTCAGGAACTCCTTCTTTTTTAATAGAGATTCTAAAAAGAGAGTACCTTAAGAAGAATTTTGGCGTATTTCATATGGAAGAATTTAGGATGAGTGAAATGGAACCTAAATATTTTGATGTAGATGCTATTCCTCTTCCCGCTTTGATGTTTCAGACAGGATACCTTACTATTAAAAGTTTTACAGAAGGGAGCTATGCATTAGGATTTCCCAACGTAGAGGTACAATCTGCCTTACAAAGATATATGCTGGGCATTTTACTGAATCTGGATCTAAATGGAGTTTCTAACTTTGCAAATGATCTAGGTATTGCATTGGCTCATGAAGACATTGAAAAAATCTCCTCTTTATTAAAAACCCTCTGTTCCTATGTTCCTTCTAAGCTTCATATACCCGAAGAGAGATTTTACCATGCTCTTTTGATCACAACATTCCAATCCTGTGGAGTTAAAACTTTAGCAGAACACGCAACAGCAGATGGATTTATTGATCTTGTATTAGAGCTTCCTAAGCTTATTTACATCGTCGAGATTAAATTCAATAAGTCAGCAAAGAGCGCTCTAAAGCAAATTGAAGAAAAAGAGTACTTTCAACCCTTTATTCTCAATAAAAAGCCCATTCGTCTTTTAGGGATTAACTTCACCCGTAAAACACAAAAGGGAAAAAGTAGCCAGTTTACCGTGACAGCTGAATCTAGGCTTTTGGGGACCTAGTTTTTTTAAGAAAGGTCTTGAATTTCAGTCAAAGATCCTCAGTCGGAGACGTCTTTTTCCGAATACCCAAAAAGAGGCAGCCCTCTTTTAATGAGGCTATAGCTCGAAGTCAAAAGCCAGAAAGAATCCGTTGCTTTCTTAAGGTTTCGTATTTGCGAGACAATCTTCTAACAAGGTTGTCTTTGAAGACGGTCACTCAAAATAAAATTTGTTTAAAGGTGGGGGACGCGAACATGATAGGAACATCTGTTTGTAGTATTTTTTAAGACGGAAGATCTTGGCGGGATTCCTTAAGTTGGAACCATTGTATATATCTGGTATGCTCTAGCTTTTAGGAAGCATTCTTCAACGGCATTTTCTATTTTATTCATTTGGTCGGTGGATAGTGTAGAATGAGGAATGATAAACACACCTTCTTCAGGAGTTAGCTTAGCTGTTAGTAAACGAACCTGGATCGAAAGATCTGCGTTTGCAATAAATGATGATGAGCCGGTACCAGTGTGTTCCGTACACCAAATCGCGGGCAATTTATGTACATAGTGACCCCTTGATAGTTCCATTTTTTGCCTAAATAAAGCGTCCAAGTCATAAACTGGGAAATTCAAGACTGCCGGGGCTATTTCCGGACTGTCTTCTAACAAGATCTGCAGAGGGGGTTTCCCTCCTTTAGAGAAATTGGGTCTAGCAAAGTTGTAAT
>CANNLR010000115.1 GCA_947505635.1 Chlamydiota bacterium | reverse complement strand
GCTCTCTAGAGCAGCTGTAGCATTCTAAGTTTTCTCTAGTTTGTGTAGACTCGCAGATAGTTAGAGGAATACAAAGCTCTTTACAAATAGATTGTAAGAAATTTTCACTAATAGATGAGCCGCAGGAAAATTCTCCTTTAACATGAAAGGCGTGTAAAGAAAATTTTGGAAACCCTCGTCCTGAGATGGCTTTTAAAAGATAAAGGAGACTTAAACTGTCCTTGCCTCCGCTTAAAGCCACTCCTAATTTTTCCACACCTTCTACAAGAGCGAAGTTGTAAAGAGCTTTTCTGCAAAGACTTTCAAGCTTTCTTCCTATATAAGTCCATGGAGGGGATGCGATGGGAAGGGTAATGGATAGTTTTGTCATAAATCAAATAATGTATTTTTTTAAAAGGCTATTATATCCTTTTTAGGGAGAATTTGCATAGACTGAAATGTGTTTTTTTTTCATTCTATTAGAGATAGCGAGAGGATTTTATGCAAAAGGTGTCAAGAAATGATCCGTGTTCCTGTGGTTCTGGATTGAAATTTAAAAAATGTTGTGAAGGTCAAAAGAAAACAAGAACGTTTCAAGTGATCTCTTCTGAGGCAAAAGTACAGGGGATTTCTTCTTTGGTTTTAAAGAAACCCTCTGTAGAAAAAGAAAATCTTTCTAGAAGTTGAAAAAAAATAGCAAAGGGGCTTGTGCATAAAGAAGCAGTTTGTTAGTATTTTCCACATTCCTATTGTGCTGGCGTAGCTCAACTGGTAGAGCGCCCGACTTGTAATCGGACGGTTGAGGGTTCAAGTCCTTTCGCCAGCATTCTTTTTCTTTTTTAAGGGGGTGTCGCATAGCGGCAATTGCAAGGGACTGTAAATCCCTCTTCTTCGGAATTCGCTGGTTCGAGTCCAGCCGCCCCCAACTTTCATAGACAAAATTCACTCAAAAATAAGCCTCAAAAAACAATAAAATCAGCGTTGAATGTTCTCAATTTACGCAATTTTTACGCTTTCTATAGGGGTATTTTTAATAGATGAAGGATAAGATGATATCTTATATAAAGAATTTCGTACTGCTCGTATGTGTAGGGTTGTTATTTTTTCAATGTAATTACTTATTTGGGTCGAATATGAATGAGAACTTTAAGATACACCCGTCTATTTTAATAGAACAAGAAGAGTTTAGAGGTGAGTTTGTGGGGGATGATTTGCTAATTTGGCAGAAGCTTGAACAAGAGGATAAAGATTTCTTTTCATCTCGTTCTATGCGAATAGATCTATTAAAAAATTGTCCTCAAGTTATTCCCGTGTTAGTTCAGTGGGTGTACGAGGAATGGCATTCTTACGACTCTTCTTTAACAAAAGAAAAGCTCACTCAATCTTTCCATAAACGCTTAAACGATGATAAAATTCCGTTAACATTTATTGTCTTAAAAGAAGATAAGCCTATTGGTATGATTTCGTTAAAAGAGAGGCCTCACGACTTTTTAGATTTTCCTGAAGATAGTCTTTGGATGGGAAGTCTTCACGTGAATTTAGAAGAAAGAAATCAAGGGTTGGGTCGAGAATTGTTGAGATTTGCAAGCACAGTTGCTGGATCGTTTGGTTACGAGAAAATGCATTTTTATACTTCAAATTTCGATAATGTAAGATGGTACCTTAACAATGGTGCGTATATTGTTCAGAAACGGTTTTTTCGCGGTCATCCAATCACTATCATGAAGATATCGGTAAAATGATAGCATGGTAGTTGAATTATCTAAAGAAAAGCCCTGACAAAACTGACAGAGCCTTTTTTAAGCGGCATCTATTAAAAGTTCAAAATCAATATTAAGTGCTTTGGCTAGTTTTTTTGCGACTTTTTCTCCGATGGGTCTTTTCCCATTTTCCATCTTGGAAATGTTATCCTGGGTAATGCCAGTACGTTTAGCTAGCTCTTTTTGAGAGAACCCTTCGCGATAACGAGCGCCGCGCAAGGCTATAGCAGGTTTTCCGTATTTGGCGATATCATCTTTAGCAAGCTCTTCCCAAGAAATAGACTCTGATTCGCCATACTTATCCAAAAATGGATGATCATGGGAGAAGCTTTTGAAAAAGGTGTTTCTACTAGCCATAACCCCATCAATCTTGATCTTAAGTCCCCCAAAGATCACTTTGGCTCCATTAGGTGAATCGGTGTTGGGTCTATAGTATGTCAATTTTGGTTTTTTTATTCTTTTACTTTTAAATGCTTTTAAAGCATTATATATATTTATTTTATTAAAAGTTGGTAGTTTTATGCTTTGTTTAGGAAAGGTGAATTCTTTGTATTTTTTAAAAAACACAATATTTGGTGTTTTTTTAAAAGATGCCGATAGTGATCAAGAGGTTTTGCTTCCAAACAAGTATGTGCCAAAAGACCTGGGTCCTGGTGATTCTATTGATGTGTTTCTCTACACAGATTCTGAAGATCGTATCGTAGCCACTACGCTTACTCCAAAAATCTTTCTACACGGGGTTGCTGTGCTCGAAGTAAAAGATGTCACTAGATTTGGTTCTTTTTTGGATTGGGGTCTTGAAAAAGATCTTTTTCTTCCTTTTGCAGAGCAAGACGGAAGAATTCAAGAAGGTGATAAAGTTACAGTTTGTCTTTGTCTTGATGAAAGAACAGATCGCCTTTTTGCGTCAGCTAAAATTAAGAAATTTAGTAATCGAGAAATTACTGTTAAAGAAGGAGATGAGGTAGATCTATTAATAGGCGGAGAGTCGGATCTTGGATATCAAGTAACTATTAACAATACCTATATTGGACTTGTGTTTTTTAATAAAATTTTTCGGCCTCTTCGTAAAGGAGATAATGTTAAAGGGTTTATTGAGAAGATTCGAGAAGATGGTAAAATTGATGTTTCTTTGCAAAAGAAAGGATACAATCAAGTCGTGGATTCTCAGGATTTATTGTTGAAGAAATTGCAAGAAAATAATGGGATTTTGTATCTCACGGACAAAAGTGATCCAGAGGTAATTATTCAGGAATTATTAATGAGCAAAAAAGTATTTAAAAAATGCTTGGGGGCTCTTTATAAGCAACGAAAAATACAAATAGAAGAGAACTGCATAGTTTTATGCCCGTAGCCGTTTGTGGGCTGTTTCTAACAGGTTAGGGTGCTTTTCCATTCTTCAATGGATAAGGCTGTTAACACATGATCTTCCCACTTATTGTTTATGAAAAGATAGTTTTTGGCTTGTCCTTCAACAACGAATCCTAGTCGATGTAAAAGCTTAGCACTCCTTATGTTCGAAGGCATGTAATTTGCCATTATGCGATGAAGCTTTAGTTCCTCAAATACATAGCCTATTAAAGTTTGTAAAGATTCAAACATGAATCCTTTACCTTCATATTCATAGTCAATTTTATATCCTAAGTAACAAGCTTGAAAGGATCCATGAAAAATTTGTGTAAAATTGCATAATCCTATGATGATATCGGGGTTTATTTTCGTTCGGATAAAGAATCTGGCAGATTTGCCTTCATCGCATTCCTTTATCCAATTTTCTAAAGATAAGATATCTTGAGTGCTTTGAGAAGTTGATTCCCACTTTCCTAAATGATTTTTGTTGCGATTTTCAAAATCATTTAATGCAAAATAGTCTTCTATTCTGGGGGTGCTTAAGATTAAATTAAGAGTGCTTATATTAATTTTCATAAAATTGTAATCACTTTGATTTTTCTGATTATTTTAATATAATGCATTGGCTGTAAAATGAAAAGAGTCTAATGGAGATCACACAGGAACGACCTTTTCCCTGGCATCCAATTATTATTATGCATATACTTTTGTAGATGTTGATTTTTTAGTAATGAATAAAAATAACATCAAATTGACTTATAATCATATGGAGTATTAAGCTATATTTGTTCGAATTAAAATTTTTGATAGCAAAGGGAAAAATACTATGATTAGTGCTATAAGACACGTAACTACTACGGCAACCTTTCAAAAAGGTTTAGGCGTATGTGGAGCTGCTTTGGTTGCAGGTACCGGATTTAAGTTTGCATTAGATACTTCAAAGAACATTGCAGAAGTTTCTAAAATGCAAGAAAAACACATAGAGCCTTTAATTGTTCAAATAAAATCAGAAGAAGAAAAGAAGATAGAAAAAGATTCTTCTCCAGTTATTTCTAAGTCTCATTGTCCATACGGGTATACCTGGAGTGCAGTTGCCGCAGTCACAGCAGTTGCGGTAAGCGCTATCATTGTAGGAGCTTATTTTTTGAGCGCAATAGCTAAGAGATAAGACTGTCTTACAGCCGGAAATGGAATTTGATTTCCGGTTGCTCCCCAATCCCATGGTTATTTTAAAATTTTTGTCTAAATAATATCTATATTCTTTCTCTTTGTTATTATTTACTCTTCATGATTTAATGCGTTTTTAAGGAGGCCTAAGCTAAGTTAGGTCGCTACTTAAACAAATTCATGGGATCTAACATATGAGCCAAGGTATTCTCGTAGGCTGTGATTTGCACCAACAGTGGCTTCTCCCTTGGTGGTGGAAACACTACTCTGTCCATAATTCTTATCCCGTAGCCTTCATTGACTTTGGCATGTCAAAAGAAGCTATAAATTGGTGTAAAGAAAGAGGGGCCTGCTTGACTCTTCCCTCGTTGTCTCATAGCCTATCTTTAAAAGATGAAATCCCTTCTTCTGTACAAGCATCCTGGGAGGAAAGATATGGAAAAGGCTTTTGGATACGTAGAGAAGCTTGGTTTAAAAAGCCCTTTAGTCTTTTACTTTGCCCATTTTCTACAGGGCTTTGGATTGATATCGATTGCAGAGTCGATGGGTCTTTAGAGGGGATTTTTTATTGCATGAATTTCGATATTGAAATTGGTGTAGTAAAAGACCGAGATCAAGATTCTGATTTTCTTATGCCAGGAGAGACTCAATATAACTCTGGAGTAATCGCTTTCCAAAAAGAAGCCCCTATTTTAAAACAATGGGTTGATACCTCTCTTAAAACAGAGCACTTACTCCCAGGAGACCAAGAAACACTTTCAAGAGCTATCCACACCTTTAAACCAAAATTGATGGAGCTTCCTTCTACTTATAACTGGTATAAGATGTATGGAAACAATAAAAAAGCAATCATCCACCATTTTTGTGGAGGGCCTGGCAAAATAGAGATTCTAAAAAGCTTTTCACCTGAAACTCCAATAGAATCTTTACTACTTCTGCAGGCTTTAAAGAGCGTGGAAAATACCCCTCGCACCTAACCATTTGAAGATTGTACAATCTTATGTATATCTGGATTTAAAAAAACCTCATGAAGTTAGTATTTGCTATCCTTCTTTAGCTAGAGTTTTGGGTTAAGGAAAAAGGTCTGCTAAGGAATTTCCAACAGGAGTTTTTCTGATGGCAGTACCTAATAGAGGGGCTACAGAAATGGAGCGAATAATCAAATCGTTGGCCGCGCGGATGATATCGTAACTAATCTGGGCTAAAACCGTTTAACTTTAAGATGGCAGTAGGGAGTTTTTCCCGTTTTATCGTAGTAGTTTTGATGATACTCTTCTGCGGGATAAAAAGGCCCTGCTGGAGTGATTTTGGTTTCAACGGGAAGCCCTTGCTCTTTTAAAAATAAGACTAATTTTTCAGCTATTTGTTTTTGGTTTTCTGTAAGACAGAAAATAGCAGAACGATATTGCTCTCCAATGTCGGGT
>CANNLR010000114.1 GCA_947505635.1 Chlamydiota bacterium | reverse complement strand
TTTTTATTGAATGCCTCACACTTATAAAAGCCTTGCCTGAAATCAATCCAACTTTTCTCTTACAAAAAATCAGGCAAAAAAAAATAACTTCTTTATTTACAGTATCTTTAGATTATTATGAAAAATTACTAGTAGAAAATCCGTATAGTGCTATTCATGACCTTATTTTACATCTTGCTTTCGATCGCATATGTGTATGTGTTACTATTTTATTTGAAAGTGCAGTTTCTCAAATAAAAAAACTAACAATTTTAAAAGAGTGCCTTCTCGAGTCTTTTCAACACATCACTCAAGATAGAAAAACATCTCCAGGATTTTTTAGATTAGTTGAAGCCATTTACGCCTATCAAATGAGAGAAGAAAATCTTCAAAGTTATTCTGATACCGAGTGGCTACTTCTTTGTCAAAGTGTGAATGCGCTTAAATCACGAGAAGCCTTTATTGATTTATTCTATATTGATTCTTCTATAGTAACTTTCGACGAAATTACAGAAAAAAAACCTTTGAAATTTTTTACCATGGATTCTCCAGATATAGTTAAATCTAGACTTTCTTTAGCGGAATATATGATTAAAAAGCTTAAAATTGAAATCCCTGAATGGAAATATACCTTTTCTTCTTCTGAAATTTTCTATGTAAAAGAGCGGGATAATATGTTCGATATAACGTTATGATTGTATAGGCTTTTTTTTCTTAGATGTTCCAATAATACCTGCTATACCTGCTATAGTGAGGGCTCCAAGAGCATAAGATAATTTTTCATGCCCTTCTTCTTCTTTTTCTTCATTCATATTTTTTTTGGGAAAATTTTGAATAGGATAAGCTCCTCCCTGCATAAAAGTCCGATTTTTATAAATGCTAAGCTTACCAGTCCACCCCATTCTAACACCTAATGTATTAACATTTTCAGACCATGGATGTAAAAAATTCATTCCTTCTTGCAAATCATGACCATCTATCAGTAGCTTTAGTATTTCTTGGGGAGTTTTACCTTTTTCTAGGTAATTGGAAAGTTTTTTTCTAACTTCAGATATAGATTCACCATGAAAATAGTTGTAAATGTTATGCACACTGTATCCTGCAACTACATAATCAGCTAGGCTTCTATTTTTAGAGCTTTTATTTAAAGTTGCCCCAATTTGAAAAAAAGAAAAAGGAAGAGTCAAACAGGAAAACCAACACTTGGTTATGTTATTTATAAGAGGCTCTACATGCTTACCTAATACACATGCTGGAATAGTAATATGATTCATAGAACGAATTTGTAAAATCGTATTTTCTCTTATCTTAGAAGGATATTCTAAATTTCCTAGAGGTCCAATTATTTCTAGTCCTGATCTAGTTAATTTTACAGTCGGATTACTTCCTGCAATAATTTGCTGAATTTTAGCATTCATTTCACTAGAAATTGCAGGACCTATAGGGTTAGACAAAACACTTAATTTAGCATATTTTTTCACATGATAAGCTTCCGTAACATGATCCATAATAACAGCTCCTCCTATAGCCAACGCAGCCATTGGAACAGGGGATTCTAAAAATGAACTTCCTGATATAGCTAACCAAACTCCAGAAAATATTGTAGATGTAGAAGCTGCAATCCCTATATTAACATTTATCTCTGTAAGGCGCTTTCTTAAATTCTCATAGCCAACCTTTAAATTATTTTCCGAAAGTTGAACAACTTCATACCCTTGAGATTTTAAAAGTTCTAATTTTGAATTTTTGAAAGCTTGTACTCCTATTTGCAGACTTTTATAACAAATCTCTAAATTGTTATTAAATTTAAACGATTTAACATCAAAATTTAAAGTTCTAGATATCAATAATCTGTAAATAGGATTCATAATACTACCTAATTTTATTAAAAATAATTACTAATATACATAATTATAAAAATTAAAGTCTATTAAATTAACATTTTTAATGTTTTATATAAATTCTATAAAATCAATAATTTCTAAAAAAAAGACTAGGTTACCGACACTGTCCTGAACTCCATTTACATGAATTATAAAAGCTTGAAGCTTCTTATTTATTTTAATAATATAATCAATTTGACATAAAAAAAGCTTCAATCTTCATTCCATTTGGCCTGGCGCCTTATTTTCGCCATGCCTTTTTCTTTAATGGAGGACTGCTTTTCACGATATTTAATACAGCCCTCCTTAGAGTTCCTAAATTCATTGCAGTAGGCCTATTAGCCCTAGATGAATCTTCTCCAAAAATCATATCCAGTGACCAGTGCATACCCTCTGCTTCCCAATGAGCTCGTACCTTTCTATCAAATCCGAAATATAACACCTTTTTTCTTCCGTTGTCCCCCCTGATTAAAAGTCTGCAGGTCTTTCCAGTCTTTAGACACTAAGACCTCCGAAGGATCACTAATAATCACTATGCTACGCTTATCCTATCCTTTCTGATTTCTTCTCGATATTTTCATAAAAATCACAGTTCAGAACATATTAAAATTCTTCTTTACTAACCTTTTCAAATAACCCAACTACTTTATTGTGAAAATTGTGCTGATTCTTTTTAATAGCTATTACATATTGACCTCCTCGTCGGATATCTAGTTGCTCCCTAAAAATCGATATTGCTGTGATTTCATTAGATTTTTCTTCTATTTTTTGTTGGCCTATTAATATCTTATTTTCATATATGTCAGCACTGCAATCAACGCCAGAAAATATTGCCATAATCATCAAAAGAATGCTTGCAGTTGTCTTGCATTATCTCCCAGATTTAACTAAAATAAAGACTTTATAATAGTCAAATAACCCTTTAGAAATTTCAATGAAAAAGCCTTCTTCGCGTAACTGTTT
This sequence comes from Chlamydiota bacterium, assembly GCA_947505635.1. Classification (GTDB taxonomy): domain Bacteria; phylum Chlamydiota; class Chlamydiia; order Chlamydiales; family Rhabdochlamydiaceae; genus CAIJXB01. The sequence continues at coordinate 2,954 of CANNLR010000114.1, read as the reverse complement.
TAATCTATGGTTAGCAATCTTGCGAGTGACGTTCCATATTGTTGTACATATTCTAAAAGAGGAAAATACCAAAGAGGCTCTAGCTTAATCAAGATTTATGTGCAGTTTATAACGTTCTCTAATAGCGTTTCACTAACAGTTGAGGGTGGGAATGGGTTACTATTATAACTTGAGAATCACAGTATTTTAGTAGGTGCAACTTGAATTTGATCTATTATGGATAGATTGTGTTTTATATGAGATTGTATTTCCAAAGGGAGGCTATCTTGAGCCAATAAATGATTATAGATAAGATTAGCCTCTAGATAATTATTTAATTTTAAAGCACAAAAGGCTTTTTCAAGTAAAAGACCATATTCATGCATCCAGGTTTCTTCAAACAAAACAGGGGAAGACTGGGTATTTTTTGGAAAAGAAAGACTAAGTTCATAGGCAGTTAAAAAGTTTGACTGTCTACGGTAGTAATTAATAAGTCGGTACAAAGGTTCTATCCTTAGGGGACTGTGATTTAGAGCTATTTTGTAGCTTTGGATAAAAATAGAAGAGGGTTGATTTGAAAGTTCTTGGAGAATGGCAATCTGATAGAGGGACCAAAAGACCTCTTCGCTAAATCCTCCTAAACTGATTCTCTTAAAATAAGTTTGGATAGCAAGATCATAAAGACCTGCATCCTTATAGCTTTGAGCTAGATAAAAGGTGTAACGTGTATTAAAAGGATCTTTTATAAGAGCTTGCTCTAATAGGTGAGCATCTTTGATATATTTTTCAGGATCTTTAGATCGATTCCCTTCAGGGAGCACTTTATTGAAAACACCTTCTAAAGTAGCGTTACTATGAGCTAGAGAGCTTTTAAGAGTTTCGTGAATGACTCCTTGCCATCTCCAGTCTAGACTTGCTTGAACAAGTTGCACTCGTTTGTAGTTCATTCCAAAGTATTTGGAAACTATATAATAGAAATCTTGGGTTAAAAGTGTTTTATCGGGTAGCGTTGAAAAGATCAGCTCTTCATCTGCATCAATAAAAAGGATGTAATCAGCTTTGCCTTGGGCTAAAGATAGCGCTTGATTTCTATTTTCTTCAAAGTTAATCCAAGAACGTTCATGGAGTGTTCCTGGTACATCTTGTAAAAAATTTTGGATGATTTCTTTTGTTTCATCGGTAGAGCCCGTATCAACGATAACCCAATAGTCTATAAAAGGTTTAACAGAGGATAAACATCTTTCGATGATAGCACTTTCATTTTTTACGATCATATTTAAGCAAACAGTTTTTACTCCATTGTCCCCTAAAAGAAACCCAGTAAAAGAAAGATAAATAATGATTGTAATAAGAAAGTTCATAGGATTAAAAAAAACAGTCCTCTTTTTTAGAAAAGAGGACTATTTAATTTTTAAGGACTTTCTCCAATCCAATCAATAGTTAAGAAGACTACAACTACACTTTCTGGTGTATTTGAAGTGGTGGGAAAACTAATCGTAGCATTCGATACGTTTACCATTGTAAGTGTATCGGCTGCGGTAGCCGAGAAAATTATAGACCCTATAACAGGAGCCTGTGTAGGTGAAGTCCCTGAGGGTTGAAGTTGCGGGCTCCAAGCTAAAGAGCCGGGAACAACAACTCCACTTTTCTTAAGCTCGATAGCGCAACCATTAGAAGAGACAGCATACGGAGCAACCCCGTAGGTAACTCGGTAGTATCCAGTTAAACCAAATGTTAATGTAGAGGTACCGGTGTCATAAGTAAAGGAGGAAGCGCTTATCGCTTGAGAATCTCCAAAAGGAATTACTGCATCATCTGCGACCAAAAAAGCTGAAAATCCGTTGACTTTGTAACCAGAAAAAAAGGCACTAGCTCCTGAAGATCCAGTGGCTCCAGTAGGTCCAGTGGCTCCATTAGTTCCGTCAGTTCCAGGCGTTCCAGCGGCTCCATTAGTTCCATCAGTCCCAGGCGTTCCAGGCATTCCTGTAGCTCCAGCAGGGCCCGGAGGGCCTTGTTGAGGAGGATTAAAATTTGTTTGAGCATATAAGCAGGGAAGTCCTATCAAGCTTAGACAGGCAGATAGTGCAAATAATTTTAAGGTTTTTTTCATAATTTTCTAAGCTCCTTTAGTAGTTCCATTTCCATTGATTTACGTTGTCTAAAACGATGATTTCATATCGTTTTATAGGTTGACTAAGTCTTTTATCTTTATTAGTTTGTTCTTTCTTACAGCCGATAGGAAGGGAAAGCGTGGCTTGGGCTTGAGCTCGTGTTTTAAAAAGAGAATCTCTTGTGACAAGTCCTTCTAGGGATAAATATTTAGCTAGGGTAAGAGCGAGTCTAAACTGCCCGCCAAAGGCATGACGATTACGAAGGAAGTGATCAGTGAAGTAGTAAGGGCCAATCGCACTATAAAGATCTACAATTTTACTTTTTATAAAGGAGCATCCAAGTTCTGCATTACCTCCTCTCATAGAGGATCCATATTTTTTATGTAAAATATAATACCCGTCTGTGTAGTCGTCATAAAGATCAGTGTGTAAAGTCTTATGAGTGTTGATAGGGATATAACCGTTAAGTCTAAAATCTAAGCGATTCCCAAGAAGTTCTACTCCACATCCCATTTGATTAAAACTTGCCCCGCTTCTTATAAACCGATAGTCATAGTAAACATTGGCTCCAAAAAGAACATCTATTGTAGAGGGAGCTATCCGTAATCCAATTCCAGCATTGGCTGCAGACTCTCCATTATTAAAAACATGTCCCCTTAAATCTAAAAAAGGAAAAACTGTCTTTTGAGAGGTGAAAGGAAAGATGAGTCCTTCAAGCTTGTCGTTACCCACAAGCATCAAATGAATATTTAAGTGTCTGAATTCTTAGAAAGCATCCTACGCTCATTCCTCTTTTTCCCATAATTTTCTGCTTATCTCATAGATGAAAAATATGATTTTATATGCCATTTTTTATTGATTAAA
>CANNLR010000113.1 GCA_947505635.1 Chlamydiota bacterium | reverse complement strand
TCTTTGAGCATAAGTTAGGTGATGATAGCTTTTTAACATATGGGGTCTCTCCTTATGGGTTTTGTCGTTAAAACCAATGTAGAGATTTCTTCATCACTTAACTATTCTTTTTTTTAACTATAGTGTTGCAGTTCTAACTTGAATCGGCGGAAGATAGAGCGAACGGCTCCAATTGTATCCCCTGGTTCAGCTATTCTCGTATATTCTATGTCTTTTGAATGGCCTTGACTGTTGTTAAAACAGTCCCAAGACACTGCTGTGCGGATGCCATTACTTTGGATGGTCTGTAATCTAAACATCTTAGGTGGATTTAAATTAAAAGAAGCCTCTTTTGGGTTTGCTCGATACACCCCGAGTTCAGCTCCCAATGACTGGATTAGGTTATCTATATTATGCAGTGTTGGACCCTCCGAGTCGACCGAAGAGACGATGACTTGTTTTGGAAGTCTAAGCCAGCCTATGTTGATAGTTTTAAGATCCCCAGATTCTGAGCTCAGAAGAGTTATCTTATCCACTTCTGGTTTTGACAAGTGGTTTTTAGAGTTTAAGACTGTTTCACAAATGCTTTGTGCTAGAATGGCTGCGTTGAGAGCCCCTTCAGGAAGGAACACATGAAATTTGTCGGCTACTAAATCTCTTGGCTGTATAAGGTATGTATTTTCTATGTCATGTACTATTTTTCCATCTTCGCTCTGATAGGTGTTTACTGAGTGAATATTTTTTGGAGCAAGGTTATGGTTTGTTCCGAAGATGTTAGAGATCGAGCTATTCATAATTTTCCTATAAGCATTTAATAAAGGATCGAATTTAGGCGTTAGCCTTGTAGATATTCAAATATTCCTGAGCGGCTTGTTCCCAGCTGAAGTCTTTTGTGAATCCTTGCTGCATGAGTTTTTGCCAAGCTTTAGGATCTTCCTTCCAAAGTTTGATCGCTCGGTCAATTGTAGTTGAAAATTCTTTTTCTTCTGGTTTTTCAAAGGTGAAGCCATTTCGGTCTGAGGCTTTGCATGAGGCGGTATCAATATCAAAGACAGTATCTGAAAGGCCTCCTGTTTTTCGGACGATGGGGATGGAGCCATAGCGGAGGGCTATCATTTGAGTAAGCCCACAAGGTTCAAATAAAGAAGGAATGAGTAGCATGTCAGATCCAGCATAGATTTGATGGGAAAGAGATTCGTTGTATTCTAAAATTATTTTGCCGTTTGTATTCGATTTGTACTCAGTTTGTAGATCGAGGAAGATCTTTAAGATCTCTTTGGAAGAACTAGACCCTAAGATCACGCACTGCGCTCCAGTAGATAAAATGTGTTTAAAGGCGTGGGCAATAAGAAAGACCCCTTTTTGTTCCACAAGTCTAGAGACGCAAGCAATAAGAGGGGTCTTTTGTTGGGGGAGTCCTAATTGAGTTCGTAAGGTTTCTTTATTGAGTTCTTTGTTTTTTTGAGTAAGTTCCCATTTTTCTTTAGGAAAAGGGGGGTGAGCTGGAAAGGAGATGGGTAGGTGCTTATCTATTTCTGGATTCCAAAAGTGTTCATCAATGCCATTTAAGATGCCGTGGAGTCTATTTTGATTTTGCTTTAAGAAGTCTTGGAGACCAAAGCCTTCTTTTGAGGAGGTGATTTCTTTTTTATAGGAGGGAGATACCGTCGTAACGATATCAGAATAAAGGATTCCTCCTTTTAAGATATTTACAAGATCTTTGTTTTGAAGATCTTGTAACTTATCAGGGAAAAGATAGTCTTCACCTCTTAGTCCTGACCTTGTGAGGTGGTGAGGAAAGCATTTTCCTTGGTGTTCTAAATTGTGCAATGTTAATACTGTTTTAATAGGTTGCCATCCAAGGTTCTTATACATGTCTTGTTGTAGAAGGGGGACGAGGGCTGTTTGCCAGTCATGAACATGAATAACATCAGGTCTTAAGTTGGCTTTAAATAAAAATTCCATACAAGTTCTGGAAAAGTAGAAAAAGCGGTCTATGTCATCTGGGCATCCATAGATCGTTCCTCTGTTGAAAGGGAATTTTGGGTGATGAGGTTCTATGAGGAGAAGATTTAATCCTTCTAAGTCTGCAGACCAAATTGTATTATTGTAACAGTGCTCTCCGTCATAAGACCAAAGATCTCTATAATAGACCTGTAGATTTTGTAGTAGATTGTAGTTAATGGTGTCATATTTAGGGAGCAAGATTTGGACTGTATGACCTTCGCGTTGCAGTTCTTTGCTAAGGCCATACAAGACATCTCCTAGGCCTCCAACTTTTGCGATAGGGGCTAGTTCTGAAGCTATATGAATGATGTGCATAAAAGTAACCTTCTTGGTATTATTAAGGTGAAATAGATAGGAGCATCAAATGAGTTCTTTGCCTTTAGTGGTTTCTTTTTATACCTTAGATACTCCTTATGAAGAAGAAGTTAAATATTTACAAGCCTCTTGTGAATCTTTTCAAATAGAAAATCAGATAGAGGGGATTCCTTCTGCGGGTTCTTGGGAAAGAAACTGCGCCTTTAAACCGATTTTTATTCTAAAGAAAATGGAAGAATGTCAAAGGCCTCTTTTGTGGGTAGATGCAGATGCTGTTTTTATTCGTCCTTTGGAAAATTTGTCAGTTTTTTCCGCAGACTTTGCTGTAAGAATTTACCCATGTCCTGAAGATCATCCCTCTAAGATCGTTTCTGCTACTTTATTTATTAATAATACAGAAGCGGCACGAAATCTAGTTTATTTATGGGCAAAAGAGTGTCTTCTAATGCTTGAGGATAAGGAAAGGGTGCAAGAAGTGTGGGATCAGGATGCTTTACGGAGAGTTTTGTTTACTAAAGCGCATAAAGCGCAAGTTGTACCTCTTCCTGTAGAGTATTCTAAGATTGTGGGGCACCCTGGAGATGAAGAGGAGTGTCTAGATCCTGTGATCATTCAAAACCAGGCTTCTAGACGATATAAAAGGTGGATTAATCACCCTGAAGAGCGGCTTTTAGGTTGGTGATTGGATGACCTAGGTTAGCTTATCAATTTTAAGAGGATCTCCAACTGTTTTCCGGGCTAGTTCTAGGGGTTCCTCTTTCGCTATCGGATGAGAGGTCATATTCTATTGGCATGAAGGGTGAAAGTCTTTCACGATTATGAAATAAAGTGTTATTTTTGGAAAAGATGTGAGGGCTATTTATAGAAGTAAGGGGTCCTGGAATGGAGATGGGCCTTCGTGTTTCTGTTGCATCTAAGGCTATGTATACATCGTTTCTTAAACTTTTAAACCAAGTTTCTCTTTCGTGATTTTGGCTAACAGCTTCTAGAATGTTTGTTATTTTTGTTATGGTTGTTGGAGACTGAGGGGGAAAGGTTTGGTAGGGAAGGTTGTATGAGCCTACATTTACAACTGAGAATTGTTTTTCAATCGTGCTTCTTCCTAATTCAGCAAGCGATTCTGCGATTGCTTTGGTTTTTGCCTTAGTTATAGCGTTTTCTCGTCCTGTGGATGTAAAACAAACAGGGGAGAACCATCCTTGTTTTTTTTCGTCAACTTTAGCCTGAGCGAGGGCCCTTAAAGCCGGATTTGTTTGGATCTCGTTACGTATAGAATAGGGATAAGACAATATTGCAGATCTGTTGTTATGTCTTATTTTAACATCAGAATTATCTAAAAATCTTGATGTCACAGGAGTTCTTATAGGAGAGACGGACGCTATGTTTCCTTTTTTACATATTGATTAATACAGATAATATATCATATTTTTCTATATTAATAATATGATTATTAAAAATATTTGATATTGTGATTTTAGTTTTAACTAGTTTGAGTAGTTGAGCTATTTTTTGAGACTTATATAACGACGCCTACTGTCAGATAAAAAAAGAGAAAAAAGAGCTCTTGTATTAAATTCAGTAAATCATTAGCATAGTCCTTGTTTATAACGTTTCCCGTTAGAATGTTAGAGTGATGGGGTGTCGCCAAGTGGTAAGGCAGCGGTTTTTGGTACCGCCATTCGGAGGTTCGAATCCTTCCACCCCAATTTGTAAGTGAATGGTTTTAATGAGATAGACGCCTTTTAAGGTGTCCACAGTCTGGACGTAGTTATCTGCTAAATGATCGCACAACGTCCTTGTTTCTATTTCTAAAAACTATTTGTAGGGTAAGGAAATTTTTAATTTCTTTATTTGAAAAAAGTGCGGCGGAAGTCATGTTCTTGACGAGTCTTTTTCAATTCTACATGTGTTAGTAAATATTTTGCATTTAGTCGATAAAAATCGACAGATGCTACTGCGGTAAAATTTCCTTATTTAAAGGAGAATGTTAAAATGAAATTAAAAGTATATAAAAGAGAAGGCTCTAAGAAGAGTGATCTCTCTCAAATTCGTAGAGCAGGAAATATCCCAGCTGTTTTGTATTTTGCTGGTAGCCCTGGTGAGAAACTTACGATTGATGGAGTGGAGATGAAAGCTGCTTTGCGAGCTATTACTCCAGGTCAACTTTCTACAACTCTCTTTACTTTGGTAAATGAAAATGTAGAAACTCCTGTAATTGTAAAAGAAGTTCAATACTATCCAACTAACTATGAAATACGACACATAGATTTGATCTCTGCACAACCTAAGCAGATGGTCAAAGTAAGAGTGCCGATTGAGTATGTTGGAGTTGCAGAGTGTCAAGGAATTAAGTTGGGTGGTTTTTTACGTCAAGTTATTCGCTATGTATTAGTAGAGTGTGTGGCTGAAAAGATTCCAGCTTCTCTTTCTATAGATGTAAGAACTCTTATGATTGGACAATCTAAACGTTTGGCTGAGTTAGTGTTTCCTGAAGGAGTACGTCCTCTTGTAGATGTTAACGAAGTTGCTGTAGTGATTGCAAAACGATAAAAATAGTTGTTAAAAGATGACGTATTTAATTGTCGGTCTCGGAAATCCTGGTAAGGCTTATGTTGATACTCGGCATAATATTGGATTTCGGGTGTTACAAACTTTGGCAAGTAAATACAATTGGACTTTTACGAGAGTAAAAGCTCTGCAGGGTCTTTTAGCAAAAGGGTCTTTAGGCGGGAAAAGTATATTTTTCTTAATGCCGGAGACTTACATGAATAGTAGTGGGCAAGCAGTGAAAGCGTGTATTTCATACTATGAGATACAGCTAGCTCAGATGTGTGTTGTATGTGATGACATCTATCTTCCTTTTGGAAAGTTTCGCATGAAACCTTCAGGAGGTAGTGGGGGGCATAACGGTTTAAAGAGCTTGGATGCTCATCTCGGAACTCAAGAATATGCAAGATTGCGCATAGGTGTAGGGGACCGAGAAGAGGGAGATCTTGCGGACCATGTGTTGTCAAGTTTTTCGGCAGAAGAAAAACCAAAGCTCCCCAGTCTTTTGCAAAAGGCTTCTGATGCTTTAGAGTGCTTTTTAGATAAAGGAATAGTGCAAGCGATGCAGTTTGCTAATGTTTGTCAGGAAGAAAAAATACCTGAAAAAAAATTAGGAGAATAAGAAGATGGCAAAACAAGAAAAAGAGCATCTATATGAAGGGATGTATATTCTCAGTGCCAGCTTAAGTGATGATGCAAGACAAAAAGCGTTGGATAAAATTACAACCGGCATCACTAAGCGTGGAGGAGAGGTTTTAAAGACATTTGATCAGGGCCGAAAAAAATTAGCTTACGAGATCGATAAGAAAAGAGATGGATACTATGTCATACTATATTTTTCTACGCCAGCTAGCGCGATGAAAGAAATGTGGAGAGAGTATCATCTTAATGAAGATTTAATTCGCTTTATGACTCTTCGTATAGAGAGCGTGCCGGAAAAAATCGAATTCAAACCTTTACCCGTTTAAGAGGAGATGATATGTTTAATACTAGGAAGAGTCCTATAGAGAATCTTTTTTCTAAGAAAAGAAAACAGTGCCCTTTTACGGCAGCAGGAATCCGTCATATCGATTATAAGGATATTGAACTACTTTCCCGTTTTATTACAGAAAGAGGAAAGATATTGCCTAGAAGAATTACCGGTGTATCCTTTACATGCCAAAGAATGCTGTGTTCTGCTATTAAAAAATCCCGACATATGGCGCTTTTGCCATTTGTGTCTGAAGAATAATCTGAAAGGAGAATTATACAATGCAAAATCAATTATTG
>CANNLR010000112.1 GCA_947505635.1 Chlamydiota bacterium | reverse complement strand
TGATGCCATTTTAAAAGAAGATCTTGAAAAAATAGAAGTATTGCTTAACAACAGACCTCGAAAAGTGTTATACTTTGAAACACCATTAGAGGTTTTTAATCGATTAACTACCGAATGCTCAGGTGTTGCACCTCGAGGTTGAAAGGGCCCTTGGAAAAAAGAAGGGTTTAGCTTCACTCCCGGTTATGTCCTTCCTGATGAAATAAAGAATATAGGGACAGCGGGGGATTCGGATAAGGATAAGCAACCAAAAATGACAAGAGCGCATATTTACGAATTAGGAGTGGCCTTTGCTTTGTTAGCTGTAAAAAAATTCGAAGGGGGAGGAGAAGGACTTTTAGAAGGTAAAAATAAATCACAGATCGGTCAAATGATCCAAGGTATAAGCTTGTCAATAGGAAGACCAACACACAGTAAAATTTCTGACGAAGAAATCACGTTGTTATTGAAAACTTATACACCTGCTCAGGCCGTTTGCATTATCAACATGATGGGGAGTAATGATCAGTACAGACCAAGGATGGGTCAAATTGAAAAAGCTTTTCCAATGACTCTTATAAGTCCTCCAGCTAAATAGAAAAAGCTCCCAAAAGTTTTTTAGGCTTTTGAGAGCTTTAAGAGAAAAACTTAGGAAAGTTTTATAGAATAGAAGCGGGTGACAGCTCCACTCTTAACGAGGAGAAGTACTCGTTTAGAATTGGCAGGATCACTCATTGCTTCGTTAAATTCATTAATGCTAGTTATTTTCTTATGGTTCACAGCTAGGATAAGAAATCCGGGTCTTAGACCTGCTGTAGCAGCTGGAGATCCAGGTTTGACCTTTGTAACCACAATCCCTTCTTCTCCTTGAGCAAGACCTAATTGTGTACGAAGCTGAGGATTGAGAGGTTCTACGTCAACTCCAAGTTTTTGTACTACCCCTCCAGTAGCTGCTACATTGTCAGTAGAAGTTTCTAAGGTAACAGGCAAAACTAAAATGTTGCCTTTACGATTGATTTTCAGCTGAAGTGTAGTGCTGGGGGTCATAAGGGAAATCTCATTTCTGAAACTGCCGATTGATTTAATGGGCGTTCCATTGCATTCTAAAATGATATCCCCTTGCTTGATTCCTGCTTTATCAGCAGGAGAATCTTTGATCACCTCAGATACAAGAGCTCCTTCGACTTTATCTAGACGAAAGGCATCTGCAATATCTTTATCTACAGGTTGTAAGACGACTCCCAAGAAGCTTCTGACGACAGTACCTGTATCGATAAGTTGTGTCATAACATTTCTTGCCATGTTACTAGGAACAGCAAATCCAATCCCTACATAACCACCACCACCTGCTGTGACAATAGCTGTATTGATCCCAATGACTTGACAATCAAGGTTAACTAAGGGACCTCCTGAGTTGCCGGGGTTAATGGCAGCATCTGTTTGGATGAAGTCTTCAAAGGCTGTGATATGTAGATTTTGTCTTCCTTTAGCGCTGATAATTCCTGAGGTCAAAGTGGCTTGTAATTGGAAGGGACTTCCAATAGCAGCTACTTCTTCTCCAACTTCTATTTTATCAGAATCAGCAAGCTCTAAATAAGGGAAATTTTTTCCTTCTACTTTGATGATAGCAATATCTGTTTGAGGATCCGATCCAATAAGAGAAGCATCCAATTCTCTTCCATCTTCAAAAATAACAGTGAGCTTATCTGCACCTTTCACTACGTGCGCATTTGTCATGATGTAGCCATCTGGGCTTACTAAAAAGCCAGACCCTTGTCTTAATTCAGGCTGGGCTCTTGGTCCATTTGGCGGTTTTCCAAAGAAACGTTGGAATAAATCATCTCCAAACTGATCGAAGGGGGAACCTGTAAAGGGGGTTCCTTCTTCTGTAGAAGTAGCTTCGTTGCGTATGAAGACGGCGCAAGGGATGCATCTTTTAGCAACGGTAATAAAAGGAGAGGTTCTATAGGCACAAGAATTCTTTTCTGTATTTGCAGTAGCATGCATTTCAGTAGTCAGGGCTGAAGTAAGAATGCTTGCAGCTAATATCCAACGTAAAGACATAAAATTAACTCCTTAAATGAGATGAAGGTTAAAAATTTCATTCTACTTATCTATTTAGTAAAGCTCAAGTTAGATGTGAGAAATAGGAAGCTCCTTGTGCTTTTTAGCAAGAGCAATATTTTCTTTTTCTAACAGTTCTTTACTTGCAAAACTAATATTAATGGCTTGCTCTTTTTTTTGTAAGAGCTCTATTTCTACCACGTGGCTAATCTGTTTTTTCGTAAGAGATAAAATGGAATCTCGGTACTGCTGCCTTAACTCTGGGGTTTTTTGATCTCGTAACCATCCATGGGCTAATATAGCTCTTCCGTTAGGAGGGATGGGGGTGTCAAATTGTTGAATGATTCCAAGCTTTGCTTCTTCTAGGTCTTGTTCTGTAAACTTGCCCTTAACAATGAGATCAATGGATTCATCAAAAGCTGAAAAGGTGCTTGCAATGTGAGGATCTCTATGAGAATGAAAGTAAAAAGCTCCTAAAGTAGCGCTGTAGCTGGCTCCTGATCCATAAGCTCCTCCTACCTCTCTAATTTTTGTATGTAATACTTTATTGTCAAGAAGCTGAGTTGCCACCATCAAAGCTGGAGCATGAGGATGGATATAGGATACTGTTTCAAAGGATTTAACATTATAAGAGACTTGAGCTGGGATAATGCGTCCTTGAGACTTAACGGGGGTGATGGGGAAGTCTCCTTCCCAAGGGATAAAAAGCTTCTTCGGTAAGTCGAAATGCAAATATCCATCTTGATCCATTTTTTTATAAAAGGAATGATCACAAGATAAAATAAGCTGAGGCTTATGAAAAGTACATATCTTTTCATGAAGCATGATCAGCTTGTCTATAACTTTAGAAGGCTCTAATTCCATTTGTTTTGTGATGTCTAAGATGAAGTGGTAGTATCTCAACCCAAAACATCCATGAGTAAAATGAGAGGCCTTGCCATAACCACTTAAGGAGAGTTGAATCGCATAACGAAGAGCATTTTTTGCTACCCTGTTTTCTAAGGAGGTATGTAATTGCTTGATAAGATCGGATATCCGTTTTACATCTTTTAGATCAGGAGCTAGCAGGATGTCTTGCATAAGAGGAAACAACTTATCTGCTTTTCTTTCTAAAGCTTTGCCTCTGATAGAAAGTGCGGGTTTGAAAAGGGTGCGATCCTGAGTTTGAACATGTAAGGAAGCTCCAATCCCAACGCCGCCTGTATGAGCTTGCGTATACTCTAGGTTCTCTTTGTAGCTGCGTCCGTTGGCCCCAAGTTCAGGTAAAATAGAAAGAAGTAGTTGTAGGTAGGGAATTTCTTCATCTGTAATGTTAGGAAGATCGAAAATGAGGTCTGCATACACAATATGATTGGTAAAGCAATCATGATGAAAGATTTCTAAAGAAGGTTTTACTTCTTTGCTTAAGGGGAAGTCTCTTATTAGAATCGGAACATCTTGTAAAGTAACTTTAGGAAGGCAGCTAACATCCTGATCTTCGACCGCTTCTTGGATTTTTTCTAGTTCAGAAGATTGCTTAATGAGGGTTTGGATTTCTGCAGGAGAAAGAGCATTTTTCATTTTTTCTAATAAGGCTTTTTCATTTTGCGATTCTTTGTTCCCAAGCTCTCGATCGGGATGCATGATTACTTTTACAAAGTGTGTGTTTTGCACAAAATATTTATCGATTAATCCTGGAAGATAGAGAGGGTCTTGTACTTTTTTTAATAAAGTATCAAATAATAGGTGCATTTGTAATGTTTTTTGTGGATCACATCCATGTTGTTTAGCAAGGACAGATCTAAAAAATAACGTAAGCCCAAAAGGAGCGTGATCTCCAGATATTTCCATTCTAGAAAGTTCGAGTTGATGGATGGCTGTGTCAATAAGATGGGAAGGAAAGGGGGATTGACTTAAGGTTTTTAATGTCTTTTTTAAGATAAGCTCTAGAGCGTCGATTTCTTTTTCTTGGCAGCCTCTGCAGGTAATCACATAGGGCACCTCGCTCATTTCTACGTCCATAAAGGCATCAGCTTGTGTGCAAAATCCTGAATCTAAAAGTACTGATTTCAGGGGAGATGCATCTGTGTCTGCTAAAATAGAATCTAAAATAGATAAAGCCAAAACTTCTTCTTGTTCAATAAGTGGACAGGTGACCCATCCAAAACTTACCATACTTTTTTGCGATGCAGTTTCTTCTGGGTTGGCTGGATAAGAAGTAATTATAGTTCTTGGCTCTTTAAATCGAGGTTGTTTAGGAATAGGAGGCAACGGAGGGAGCGGAACAATGTCTTGTAACGTTTTTTCTGTAATGTAATCCAAATGCTTTTTTAAAGGCATATTGCCGTAGAAGAAGAATAAGCAGCGGCTTGGATGATAATATGTTTTATGAAATTGTATGAGTTCTTCATAGGAAAGATCTGGGATCTCTTTAGGATCTCCTCCAGAGTTGTGAGCATAGGAAAGATCTGGAAAAAGTGCTTCTAAAACAGCATGCCACATTCTAGAGTCACCAGAAGATAAGCTGCCTTTCATTTCATTGTAGACGATTCCTTTAAACTGTAGGGGTGTTTTAGGATCAGCAAGCTCTTCAAACTCTAAGCGGCACCCTTCTTGGAGGAAGCTTTCTTTTTTTAGTTCTGGTTGAAAAACAGCATCTAGGTATACATCGAATAAGTTGTAAAAATCTTTTTCTACCTGAGAAGCTGCCGGGTAGCATGTAAAGTCAGAGCCTGTTAGAGCATTCATAAAAGTATTTAAGCTTCTTCTTGTCATAGAAAAGAAGGGATCCTTTACAGGGAAGCGTTTAGATCCACAAAGAACAGTATGCTCTAAAATATGAGGCGCCCCTCGAGAATTTGTAGGAAGAGTACGAAAAGAAAGGCAAAAAAGATTTTCTGGATCATCGTTTTCTATATGGATTATATGAGCTCCTGTTGGCGTATGAACAAGTTCTCTAAAGAAACAATCAAGTTCTTCAATTCTTGAGCAGGTAAGGGCTGTGAAATCGCGGTATATTTCTCCGGAAGATTGTAAAAAAGTCTGTGTCATTCGTTTTTCCTGATAAGAATTAATTGTCATCTCAGTGTAGAGGATAGCAAAGTTTTTGCCAATAACTAGTGCAAGTCTTTCAAAGTAATCAGGATGTTAATGAGTGTTGAAATTTGTAACTATGGAAGCATGCCATCAGTTTTTAAAATAACTGGAGAAATTTAATGAAAAAAAGACTTCGAGTATTTAATATGGAAGCATAACTTTTAATATTTAGGGGTTGCTATGAAGTTGAAAGAGCTTGAAGATTTGGTTCGGCAAGGAGAGTCAGATACTCTTGAGTTTAAAAAATCTACAGCTCTTTTGGATGGAGCAGCTCAAACACTTTGTGGTTTTTTAAATGGAAAGGGTGGAACTGTGCTGATCGGTGTTACTTCCGAAGGAAAGCTAAGTGGTCAAAATGTCACCGATAACACACTGCAGGAAATAGCTAGGTTTCTTGCTAAATTAGAGCCTCATGCACAAGTTGATATAGATCGAGTAACTATTGGGCTCGATAAAGAAGTTGTTATACTTATATCTGGTTTTAGAAAATGTGATATTCCTTATATATGGGATGGACGTCCTTATCAGAGAATTGGTTCGACAACTTCAAGGATGCCACAATCGGTCTATCAAAGGCTCCTCCTAGAACGCGATCAAAATAATCATCGTTGGGAAACGGGTATAGCAAGAGACTATGACTGCCAGGATCTTAGTTCGGATGAGATTTTTCGGACTATTCGATTGGGCGCTGAGGCTAGACGAGTTCCTGAATATCAAGGAGACGGTATTACATCCATCTTAGATAGGTTAGGTCTTAGAAAAGAGGGTTACCTGCTTAATCTTGTCGTTACCCACAAGCATCAAATGAATATTTAAGTGTCTGAATTCTTAGAAAGCATCCTACGTTCATTCCTCTTTTTCCCATAATTTTCTGCTTATCTCATAGATGAAAAATATGATTTTATATGCCATTTTTTATTGATTAAAATTATTTATTTACATATAATATCCTTAATATAAATAGTTTGCGTATGCAGCAAATTAATATAGTGCTTTAATTTTTAATTGAAGTTGTGATAGCCTTTGCCCTATAAAAAAAGTTATGGAGCAAAAGATGGCAAGACCTTATTCACTGGATCTTCGAGAAAAAGTTCTGAAAT
>CANNLR010000111.1 GCA_947505635.1 Chlamydiota bacterium | reverse complement strand
AATGAACCATGTAAAATATTTTATAACACTTTTTTGTTTTGAATTTAGTGTATTTATAAAAAACAAATTACTCTTTTTGCGATAAAAAAAATACAAATTTTAATTTATTGTTAAGATTTTGGTTTTTTTTCAGAGAGGTTATCTAAAGAAAGAAGTAGCCCATCATAGGCGAATTGTACTTCACAGTGATGATCAAGCTCCTTTAGAGCTTTTATGTGGAGCTTTTTCTTTTCTAATAGCATAGCATCTGTATGCCTAGGGTCATGATGAGTAACGATCCAATGTTTAATGCCTGTTTTTTTCAGGAGCATACAGGCATTATAAATAGAAGAATGACCCCAGCCTTCCCGCGTAAGGTACTCTTCTTGGTTGTATTGAGCTTCATGAACTAAAATATCACAGCCTTTTAGAAAATGAATAAGAGGCTCGTAAGGGATGAATAGATCTTCATGTTTTTCTATTTGAGAAGGAGGCAGTTGACATCCTAATAAAAATTCATTGTCTGTGACATATCCAATTTTTTTTCCTGCTATATCTAGTTTGAAGCAAAGTGTGGACCCAGGATGAAAAGCATAGTGAGTGGAAACTGTTATACCTCCAAAAGTTAAAATTTCAGAATCTCTTAGATTTTCAAAGGAGAGATTAGACTGGATGTCGTTGATAGCTACTGGGAAATAAGCGTAAGCTAGCATGTCGCTAAAGAGTTCTTTTGTCCCTTTTTCAAATCCAACAGGAGTATAGATGCAAATTTTTCGTTTGGGCTGATAAAGAGGAAGAAAAAAAGGGAATCCTAGGAGATGGTCCCAATGAGTGTGGCTGATAAGTATGTTTAAATCGACATTGGCTTGGGTTCCAAGTTCTTGCCCAAGCGCCCTGATGCCAGATCCTGCATCAATGATAAGGAGATCTTTACCATGACGAACTTCTAAGCAAGGAGTATTTCCTCCAAATTGCACATATTCCATTCCTGCAACGGGATTAGATCCTCTTGTTCCCCAAAATTTCAGGTAAGAGTTTTCTGTCGGTCTATTAAAAAGAGGGCTTGAAGGGATCTCTGCATCATGTTTTTTTTCAGGAAAAGGATTAAGTTTAAGATCTCCCCAGAAGAAAAGGTCTACAAGTTCAAAAAAAGAAGAGGCTTGGTAGGGTTTTTCAAGGAAGTAATTAGCCCCAAGCTTTGCTGCGCAGCGGTAGTTTTGGATCATGCCATGATAACAAGTAAGAATAACTCCTATAGCAGAAGAATGAGAAGTTTTTTTTGCTGCTTTTAAAATTTCTATTCCATGGATTTCAGGGAGCATAAAGTCTACGACAACTAAATCCGGTTTAAAGGTCTCTAGTCTTTTAAGGCAATCATTTCCTGATGTTGTTGTCTCTATGATAAAGGCATGGCTTTTTACATGGTTTTTAATTTGTGTAAAAAATCTTTCTGAATCATCTGCTATGAGAATTTTCTTTTTAAGATGCTCCATGGACTTTAAATTCCTCAATTTCCAGTACTTATTGTCAAATTGACAGAAAAAATTATAAACAGCAAATCTTTTTTCTATTTCTTCTTATGTAAAGACTTTAACTTTTTTTTAGAGGTAAAAAGGCAAATGAGACCTAATGAGGCAAAAAGAGAAGAGATAGCAAAAAAGTTGAGGGTGTCATGGGGGCCTATCTCTGCAAAAGCAGAGAGTTCTTCTTCGGGTAAGTAAGGAATGTTCGATGGCTTTTCTGAAGAATGGGTATTAAAAGCATAGAAAAAAAAGCATAAGCTAAACAATAGCAAACTGTAACCCATATATCGCAAACGAGGCAAAAGCAAAAGTTCTATTTTACGTTTTTGTTTTTTTTTTCTCATAGTAATTACTAAAAATTATTCTTCTAGGTTTGTGGAAGATTTTTTATTGTTTGTAAGTTTAGAATCGGATTGGATGACTCTTCTAGGTCTACTGCCTTCTTGAGATCCAATAACGCCCTTATTTTCTAATTCATCCATTAAAGAAGCTGCTCTTGCATACCCAATCTTTAGTTTGCGCTGTAAGAAGGTCGTAGAAGCTGTATTCGTATCTAAAACAATGGAAAGAGCTTGTTCAAACAGGCTGTCTTTAGGGGTTTCAGCATTTTCTTCTCCAGGGATATCTTCTTTTTTCATCTGATCGAATGAGGCTATAAGATAATTAGGAGGGGCTTGATCGCAAACAAAAGAGATTACGCGGTTGATTTCTTCATCGCTAATATAAACCCCTTGCGCTCTGATTAGCTGAGAGCTTCCTGGGGGAAGAAAGAGCATGTCTCCATTCCCAAGTAAACTATCAGCTCCGTTGTCATCGAGAATGATTTGGGAGTTTACTCGGCTAGCTACTTTGAAGGCAATCCTTGTGGGGAAGTTAGCTTTAATGAGTCCTGTGATAACCTCTCTTGAAGGTCTTTGTGTCGCGAGGATCAAATGGATGCCGACAGCTCTTGCCATCTGAGCAATACGCGCAATAGGAGTTTCAAGATCAGAGCTAGAAACCATCATAAGATCTGCAAATTCGTCGATGATGGCTACGATAGCAAACATCCTTTCAGGAATAGGGGTGCTCAAAGAAGCTTCTAGGTCTTTATTTACAGTGCGAGTATTAAATGCATGGATATTACGAACGCCAAGTTGTCTTAAAATTTCATAACGAACGGTCATCTCTTTTACGAGCCAGCTTAAGGCTGCATAAGCTCCGTGGGGTTCTGTGATAACAGGAGAAAGTAGGTGAGGAAGATTAGTATATCCTGTAAGTTCTACTTTTTTTGGATCAACTAAAAGTAATTTGACTTCATCTGGTTTTGCATTCATTACAATAGACATGACAAGGGTGTTAATACAAACAGACTTTCCGGATCCTGTTGCTCCTGCAATAATACAGTGGGGCATCTTTGTAAGGTCAGAAACTAAGTGTTCGCCATTAACAGTTTTCCCGAGTAAAACAGGAATGTGAAGCTTTTTGCCCTGTTGTTGATAGCTAACTAGCATCTCTTTAAAGCTAACCTCTTGAGGGAAAAGAGAGGGAATTTCAACGCCAACAGCAGCTTTGCCAGGAATAGGAGCTATAATGCGGATTGATGTGGCTTGAAGGTTTAGGGCTATGTCATTTTCAAGAGCTGTAATTTTTTGTACCTTGACTCCGATTGCTGGATGTACTTCAAAAGATGTGATTGTAGGACCTGAATGGATGTCTCCCACTTTAGCCTCAATACCAAAACTCATAAGAGTTTCTTCTAAAATGTCAGCTTGCTTTTTGAGCTCTTTTTTTAAAGAAGGCTGATCCATTTTTTTGGGATTAAGTAATAAGGAAGAAGGGGGGAGGATATAGTCTTTATAGTCCCCATTATAGATTTTTTGTGCTTTTATAGCAGATTCTTTTTTAGATAGAGGTTTTTCTTTGCTGAGCTCTGGGACTCTTTCTTCCTCTGTGCGAATCCGCATTTCTTTAGGAATAGGTCTATATAGAGGTTTGATTAGAGGTTCTAAAAGAGAGCTTTCTACTGTTTTTAAGGATTTTTTCATCACATGAAGAGAAGTTTCCAAAGAAGGTGCTGGTTCATAAGAGAAGGATTCTTTTTTTTCTTTCCAGTCTAAATAGCTTTGCAAAACTTTTCGAATAAGAGGAAGAAGTTGTATTTGAGTGAATAGGAGAAAAGAAGTAAGCAAGGTAATAGAAAAAGTGATAATAATACCTGCATTACTTAACATTTTTTCTAAATTGAAAGTTGGAAGGTCTTTATAAAGGAAGTAGGCAGGGACTCCACCCGCATTTTGTCTGTGATAGCGATGGGGATAGGGCTCTTCAAAGAAGATAGATTGGGTGTAGATTTTCTTAAGTAAGACGGAAGGATAGGGGAATTGTACCTCGCTTAAGACATTTAAAAGAAGACAACAAGAAAAAAGGGATAAGAAAAAGAAAAAGATTCTCCCTTTAAAGCCGGGGATTTTTTCTTCAGAAAGAAGCTTCCATCCCATCCAAAGAGTGAAGGCTAGAACACAAAAGGAGGTGATGCCAAAGGTGTAAGTAAGGCCAAAGGCGATATAGTGCCCAACTAGTCCAAGCCAATTATGAGAAGAGAGTTCTTTATCAAAGCTGATAAGAGCTAAAAGGCAAAAGAAGGAAAGGGTGATTAACCCAAGTCCCTTTGCCTCAGGGTGAGTGATTGTGTCTTTGGAGAGAGTAGGTGCCTTTGCCATAGTACTTTTATAGGTTAAAATATATTGAAAGAATCGTTCCGAGCGTGATGCAGTACCAAGCGCAAGGTTTTAGGTTCCCTTTTTCTAGCCAAGAGATAGCTTTCCCAACAAGAAAAAGCCCTATAATAAATGAGATAGCAAAAGAGGTAACAAGATGTAAAATGGGAGGTAAGGCTTCTTTGTGAGTGCTCGCTGTTGCTTTCATAAACTCCCAAAGATTTCCTCCTAAAACGGTTGGAATAGAAAGGAGAAAAGAGAATCGAACTGCTTCTTTGGCATCCCACCCTAATATTCTTGCACAAGAAATGGTAGAAGCACTTCTGGAAATCCCTGGAATTAAAGCAGCGGATTGTAAGGTGCCGATCATAAGCACGTCTCTAATTTTTCCCATAAATCCTTCATTTTTTGATCTTGCCATACAAAAAGATTGTCCTGCAAGTAAAATCCCCCCAGTTCCTATCATACAAAACCCTAAGAGATGAATTTCTGAAACATATTCTCTTAAGGGCCTTAAAAGAAAATAAACAGGGATGAGTGGGATCATAGCTAAAAAGAAAAAAATCATTTTTTTTGGTTCTTGAAATAGAATGTGAAAAATTTCTTTTCTTAAGTAGACAATAAGAGCTCCTAAAGTGCCAAGATGACAGCTTAAGTCGAGAAGGACTCCACTTTCTTGCCCCAAAATGTATTTTGCTATTTTTAGATGAGCCGAAGAGCTAATAGGGAGGAATTCTGTTAGAGCTTGTACAATTCCTAAAATAAAAGAGGCAAAAAAAGACATGTAATACAACGTGTTTTGATCTGGAAATGTAAAGGTAACAGAGGGGGAATTTCTTTTCAAGATGGGCGATCGACGGGGCTTGAACCCGCGACATTTGGAACCACAATCCAACGCTCTGCCAACTGAGCTACGATCGCCATGGAAACGGCATAATTATAGAAGGAGGGGGATTTTATTCAAAGCATAATGTTATTTTTTTTTGGCTGGTAGGCCAATTTTTATAATCATGGTAGTTTTTTTAAAAAAATACTACCATGATTATGGATCATTTCATTTTGTAAGACACGGTTTTAATGGCTTATTATCAAAAATCTAACCTGGCTGCAACATTAAGTCCATGAAGATATACATTTGAAGAAGCCCCTGTAACCAGTAGATTTTGGTTCCAAAGTATATTAAAGTCATAACTTGTTATTAGGTCTAAATGTAATCCGTTATTACTCCCTAAGTACCGTCCCCACCCAAGCCCCAAAGAGCTTTCTGTAATGGCTCTAAGAGTTCCGTAATTAGACTGGGAAAAGGAAGAAATATTTGATAGGCTCGTCATAGCTGATGAATCGTGTTTTGTATATCTTGTATAAAGAACGCTTGTAGTGAGATCTCCAATTAAATTAAAGCCGCACCCAAGTAACCAGTTACTTGCAAATTCAAATCGAGGGCCAACTCCCCAAGATTTTCGATGATTTTTAACATGAAGAGTTCCGGGCTCGGGGATTAATTCAAGAATTGTGAGGGGATCTCCATAAGCGAGACCTGTTCCTGACAGACTAACACTTTCAGATATCCAAAGTCCCTTAAGGCCTAATCCAAAATTAGCGGTTATTTTTTTGCTAAAGTAAAAAGGTCTTTGAAAAGACAAGTCTGCTCCATTATAATGGAAAGAAAAGGCCCCGCTTAAACTGTCTGCGGTAAGGACTCGGCTTCCATAGATACCAGGTTTAAAGAAGTCGGCTACGGCTAAAACTTCATGAGCTCCTGGTTTTACAGATTTGTTAGAATTGTTTTGATACCAAGTGTATTCGGCATATAAATTCCAATTGTCCATCCCGGATAATTTAAATCCAGATCCTACTTGAAATCCCCCCTTATAACCTGGCTGAATAGACTGAGTTATAGATGTTCCATTAAAGGCTGCTGCACTTCCTGTAGTGGTTGTTTGGATAAGGTTTCCTAAAACAAGAGGCCATTGATTAACATGCCAATAAAGGAAATTAGCGGTTACGTATAGATCGCATCCATGAGGAAGGTTGTAATTTGCGCTTT
>CANNLR010000110.1 GCA_947505635.1 Chlamydiota bacterium | reverse complement strand
CCAGGTCACCTTATTTAAGCGTTTGGTTTCTTTGTACTGTCTGCGTCTTTTCTTAAAAAGATTTTTATCTGTTTTTCGTTAAAAATTATCCTGTTTTTTTCAATCCCCCCAATTATTCCCATGAGCCATAATTATTATGATATAATTATTTTGTATTAATTAAGCATAATTATGTTATGTGATATAGTTTGATTGTTTTATTAAAACAAGTAAATAAGGAGTTGTTATGTCAGTATCAGGTGTTGTCGACGCTGCTTCTAAGGTGTCGGCTGAAAAAGCTTTTTCAACAGCTTGTGGTCTTTATGGGGCTTGTGGGGGAGCTGCCGCAACGGCAGCTATAGTATCACCTATTGCGGTACTGATGCTAGCGATGGGGGTTGGTGGTAATGGTAAAATGATAAAAGGAGTTGTACCTAGCGTCATTCTAGGAACGGTAGGAAGCGTGATCCTGGGAGGGGTTGTGGGAGGAGTTGCCGGACTTTGTGCTACACCATTAATACTTAAGATGATGGAATTATTCTTGGGTAGCATGGCAGCAAAAACTGCCTAATAACTTAAAAAACCCTAAAGAGCAATTGCTAATAAGGAGTTGCTCTTTTTAAAGTCTTGATATTTGATATTCATTTTGATATATTTCTTAATTTATTTTAATTTCGGTTTAATGTTTATATCATGAATGTTATTTGCAAAAGTTTTTCTACTTATAATTCTCTTGTTTCCATTGTTAAAAAAAGCAATTTAACTCTTTTTTTTAAATCAAATCGTCATGATTCTTCAACTTCTGGTAAACCTTTAAAGGATTGCGATCGACATGTTGTAATCTTGTCTCGCGACACTTTAAGCGCAAGCTATGCAAAAATGCATAGAATTCTTAAGGAGCATGTAAAATACACTCTAGGGGTTTCGGCATTCTACGGAGTCTCAGGGGCTTGGCTTGAGCTGGTTTCAAGTCTTGTGGGTCGCGGGGAGTTTCTTTTTGAGCCTAAAATAACTTTGGGATTTTTGAGTGTATTATTTGCTCATCGTGTATTCGATTTTAACCGTATAAAAAAGGGTGGATTTGCTGGTGCTGTTATAAATCATTCCGTTTTAACTGATTGCCAAGAAAGTTCTCAAAAGATTGGGCGAATATTTTTAGGTCCTGATCCAAAAATTAAACTTACTTTCTCAGGGGTGGAGGTTTCTGGTCCTTTAGGGGATCCCAAAAAAACAACTCTTATCGCAAAAGAAAAAGTTCTTTTAGAAGTGCGATCGGCAAGACAGATAGTCGTCCCAAAGTATGTGATAAAGGAAGAGCTGGTCTCTTTGATCAGTAGTGTTATGGATGGCTGGGCAATGAACCGCGGGGGGTGTCTTGTTTTTGGAGCAGGGACTTTATTGATGCCCATGGTTCTAAATGTGCATAATGTTGCTTTTGAAGCATTAATACCTTCTTCAGAGATTTTCCTCTCAGTGATGACACCAGTTGCGGGAGCGTACGCCATTTACGATTCTTCATTGGATAAAACAAGGGATGATTTATCTAATTATCTGAAGCAAGCTAAAAATCCAAGGGAATTATTAGCTTTAATAGTTGATCAAGAGGACCTGAAAGGTTCTTTTAGCTATGTAAATGAGTGGATAAAAGATGCTAATTTACTCTCTATTCGGATTGGAAGAACAGGAGAACTCATTTTTTATAAAAATGATAAGAATTCTCCTGTAAGCGGCCCTTTTTCAATGAGCCATTAGTTCTTATGAAATTCTGAAAACAGCTTAACCGCGGCTTTACTAAAGACGGGAACATCGTTTGGATTGCGGCTCGTAATCATGTTGTCGTCTTTTACAACTTCTTCATCGACCCACAAAGCGCCTGCATTTATAAGATTTTCTCTAATAGACGGCCAGGAGGTCATTTTTTTGCCTTTTACAGCATTTGCGCTAATTAATATTAAAGGACCGCGGCAAATGGCTGCAATAGGCTTACGGGAGCTTATAAACCCCTTCACAAAATCAACCGCCATGGAATTTGCTTGTAAAGTATCCGGGCTAATGGATCCTCCAGGAAGAACGATTGCGTCGAACTCTTCAGACTTAACTTGGTCCAGTGTTCTATCTACAGTAAATTCATCTCCCCAGGAGGCTCCCTTAAAGCCTTTGACCTTTCCGTTTATAGGGGAAACTATTGTTGTTAGGGCGCCTGCCTCTTCAAGGGCTTTTTTAGGCCCTGTCATTTCTATTTGTTGGAAGCCATCGGCAATAAGTATTGCAACTTTTATTCCTTTTAAGACATCCATTTTGTTTCCTTTTGTTTTGTCAATTGAAAAAATACCAAGCTGGTTAGTAGACGGTTTTGTACTATAAGTACAGAAGTGATATTTTGTGAAAGGTTTTTATTTTTTTGGCGAATTGGCTAGATCTAGGATAGCTGTATAAAGGTCAGTGAGCCCTATTGTGTTAGACTCTCTCCTAGCTAAAAATTTTTCTTCAGTTCCCAAGAAAAGACATCTTTGATCTTCTGAGTTTTCTTTGCTACTAGGATCGTATTGAACGTGCGCTGGATCTATCAGCTTGGGGTGTAAGTTTCCTTGTTCATCTTGGATAATGATTACACTACCTCCAATTAAGGCAATCCCGGAATCTTTGAGGCAGCTTTGTAATTTTGTGATTTTTGAGGCTAATTTGAGTAATTGAGCTTCTGTTGGTTTTGCTTCTTTTAGCTTCTTGTGAAGATTTTCCTTAGAATTCGGAAAATGTAAAAAACGACCTACAGCTCCGACTACTGGATCATCTTTGTAGAATAAGAATCCAGGGGCTTTATTTGCTCCTGCTTTCATTTGAGTGTAATCACCATAGCTCTTTTTTTTCCCTCTGGTTGCAAGCATTTCTTCTTGGTCGGCTATGAGATTGTCAAGACCCTTTACTTTTCCTGCAATTTTAATATCCCCATATTGTTTTAGCTCGTTGCCATCACCGCTAATGCGAGTATTTTCCATAATCAAAAATTGCTTTTTACCAATAGTCGTTAATCCATGGATTTTTGGCATGAATTCACTCAGCTTGGGAGACTTTGATTGGATAAGCTCATAGTTTTTCGTCTCTACCCCATCAAATGGCTTTAAAAATACTTGGTGAGTCGTTCCTTCTAGGGTAAGGGGTCCTTTGAAAGTTCCTCCATGCCCGCCTTGGTCTTTTGAGGGTGTTAAAGCAGTTATTTGCTCCCGAGAAAGATTAATTTGGGGAAATTTGCTCTTAGAAAAACTATAAAAGTTCTTGAGGTCATCTGACGATGGTTTTGGTGAGGATCTAACTTCTGATGAGGGAGAGGGAGGTCTACTTCGTATCCCATCGAAAATTCTGAAAAATATTGGACTTTTACGAATTGTATCGTTGTTATTGGATTCGAGCTTAGAGGGAGTTAAGGGAAGGTTGCTTGAAGTTGTAGGGGTTTGGCTTTCAACACTATTTTCCAAACATTGAAGTTCTTCTGTAAAGTCTTCCTCCTCCGGTTTAATGCCGCTTAGCGGGTCGGGTATTCCAGTTCTTTCTAAAGGATTCATATTATTGCCTTTTCAAGACTTGTTCTAGCCTGCGTAAAGCCTCTTGGATAGTTGTAGCATTAGAATCGCTTGGATGGTCTATCTTTAAAGCTGTTTGGATGAGCTGGGCCGCTTCCTCGCGGCGTTTAACGTTGACTAGACAGTTAATTAGATGGGCGTAGGGGACAAGACTTGACGAGCCTTTTTGGAGTCCAATGTTAAGGGCCTCTATTGCAGATTCAAGATGACCTAAAGAGTGCTCTGCCATGCCAAGTAGTTGCCAGTGGAGACTTGGAGCCGGATTTAGATAGAGAAGAACCTCTAAGATGTTAGTGGCTTCAGTATAGCTTCTATTTTTATATTGGTTGCAGGCTTCTTCATAAGCGCTCATCATACTCGTATTAGAAATGCCGAGTATTTCTTGCGGAGATTTTCCGTTTTCTATCATTTTTTGATGAATTTGAGGGTCTTCTGGTGTTTCTATACTTGAACCTAGTTCAATACCGATACGTTGGAGGATTTGTATTCCATTTTCTATTTTTTCTGCATATTCTTGAAGGGTCTTCCAAGCAGAGAGGGCCTTGCGTTCATATTCGTGTTCATAAGAAAGTAAAGGCGATGGGACAAAGTCTTTTAGCGCCTCATCTACAAAGGGATGAATAATCGAATCTTTTATTTCTTGGGTTAGCTCTGAATCATGCAGAATCTGTTTCGCAAAAGAGTTTTCTTTCTTAACTAAATCATGATTGATTTTTTTCATTTCGCAATTACCGTATAATTACTTTTGTTTTAAATTGATATATCTTCATGTATTCTTTATTATCGGTTTTATCGCTTTTGATTATCAAGTAAATTATTTAAAATCATGTAGAGAGTGATTGGTGGCTAAAATTCTTAAGCGTTTAATAGTCAGTTTGTTGTGAATTTTAGAAGAAAGTCTGTTGGTTGAAGGAAAAGATTAGGTCTCATCACTATTAAGTAGCTTATCGTGCTCTTCATTCGTAGACGTTGAGCGATTTTTGAAAAAAACAAGAGAAATGCTATAAATCCTTGTGGTTTACAGTTAATTACATTTACACTGTCTGTCATGAGGTTTTTATGTCTAAGATAGAAGTATTGTTTGAGGGGGGGGCATCTACTTGTTGCATTCGTGTAGACAGTGGGGCTCAGGTTAGGACAGATCTACAGGCAGGATTTTCTCCTATAGATCTTTTTTCTGCTTCTTTAGGTTCTTGTTTTATCACTATTTTATCCCTTGTTGCTAAAAGACTCGTTGTTGATATTACAGGAAGTCGGGTAGAGGTAACAACGGAGATGAGCAGCAACAGTCCTAGAAAAGTTAGTAAAATGCATGTACATTTTTATTGCCCTAGAAGATTTACTAAAGAAATAGAAGAGCAGTTAGAAAATTCCGCAAAATCATGTCCTGTTCACTACTCTCTTCACCCAGACCTTATCCAAGAATTTTCGATTCATTGGGGGAATCCTTGAAATTTCAACAGTTTAGCGCATTAGAACAACACATAAATTCAAGTTTTGCTTCAGGAAAATTTGCAAGATCCTATTTGGTCGTGCATTCCCAGAGAGAAGAAAGACGTAATCTATTAGAAAAAATCGGTGAACATATTGCTCGTCTTTCTAAAGGGGCCATTTTTTTTCAAGAAGGAAGAGACTGGGATTTTGTATATAATACATTAGGCTCTCCTTCTTTATTTGGCGATCCAGAAGTTATTGTTTGGGATAGCTCTAAGAGCTTATCTGAGGAAGGGGGAGAAAGGCTTCTTCGCTATATAGAGAATCCTTCTTCTTGGGCTTTTTTGCTAATAGGCGTTGATTCTCTTAAAGCCTTTGCCCCTTTACTAGCTAAAGCTTCTAAAGACCTTGTTGTCTTAGATCTTGCTGAAGAAAAGCCTTGGGATAAAGAGAAAAGACAACAACAAGAGATTATCCAAAAGGTAAAGCAAGAAGGTAAAAGTATTATGCCTGGGGCTCTTGCCAAGTTGCTTTTACTAAGTGATGACTCATTAACTTTAGAGTCAGAGTTGATGAAGGTGCTCTCTTATATAGGAGATCGCTCTTCTATTGTAGAAAAAGATATAGAAGCTGTGACGACAGCTCCTTCTGTGACAAGATGGCAGATGGCAGAAGAACTTGTTTGGGAAAAGGGAAAAGACTATGAGATAGGAGATCTTTCAGCTCTTATAACTCTTATTGGCCAGATTCGCTTTTTACTGCAGCAGGCAAGACGGATTAGCGCCTATGTTCAAGAAAAGAAAAGTCCAGAAGCTATTATGAAGGCTGTTAATATAAGATCGACGGCCTTACAAAAGACTTTGCAAAGGATAAAAAATTGCAAAGCAGAGTATTTTAACTCCGCCTTATCCATGCTTTGTGATTTGGAGGTTCTATCTAAGAACAGCTCCTTAGATCCAAGCTTTTTATTTCAATATTTACGCATTCAACTAGTTCAACTTAAAAAAGATTATGTCCGATAAAAAACCACATTTATTATTACTACCGAATTTCTTGTCCGAAGAAGCTTCTTTGGAGACTTTGCCAGCTAACCTAGGGCAAAAAGTATTTTCCTTGGACGGGATCATTGCGGAAAATGAAAAAGAAGCAAGACGATATTTAAAACATTTTTCCTTCAAAGAGGGAAAGACCTTTAGAGATATTCCTATTCGCTTATTGAATGAACATACGGTTAAAGAAGAGTTGCAAGAACTCTTAGCCCCCATTTTACAAGGACAGGT
>CANNLR010000109.1 GCA_947505635.1 Chlamydiota bacterium | reverse complement strand
TCTTTGAGCATAAGTTAGGTGATGATAGCTTTTTAGCATATGGGGTCTCTCCTTATGGGTTTTGTGGTTAAAACCAATGTAGAGATTTCTTCATCACTTAACTATTCTTTTTTTTAACTATAGTGTTGCAGTTCTAACTTGAATCGGCGAACTAAACACTTTTAGAATTGCAGACAAAGCGAATAAAAGGCTAAAATATAACGCTCTAGGAAATCTTTCAACTAAAGGATGTGAAAAATGAATTCTGTTAATTCCTATATATCAATTCAAGCTACTAGCCCAGGTTCTCAACAGTATAAAGTAACCCTCAATGAGGTTGATCTAGGAAAAAAAGTTACAACAACAGCACTCAACAAATTATCTTCCTCCCGAGAAGAAGCTGAGATATCCGGCAGGATTTTAGCAGGAAGATTAAAAAAAGAATTTATCATGCCCGAAGGATTCCCTGCTGCTGCTGCTACCTTGAAACAAGAACCCTGTAAAGTAACCCACAAGAATATCGATCCAAAAAGAGAAGCTACAACAAACCGTCTTTCCCCTAGAAATGATGATCAAATATCTAATGGGCCTTTAGCTGAACCATCCATCATACTAAGAGACCGCTCTGCGGCAGCGGCTATTTTAGAACAAGGCTACGATTCGGGAAAAGAACACGATTATGATTTTTGTGATTCTTAGATCCTTATTCATTTGACCTAAAAAAAAGCTCAACAGAAAGGCAACCGCTAAATAGTAGTTTAGAAGCTGCCTAAGTAGCCTATTCAATAATAATCGTATTATTCTCTTGTGTTACAGAAGGAGCATATATAGCAAACTTATTAGTTGCTGTCCCGCTAACAGTTCCAGTATTATCTTTAATAAAACCTGTTATTACACTCCCAGACTCATAAGCTGCGATTCCTGAAGAATACGCATCTACCCCCCCATTACCAACAACAGTTACATCATTTGATGCGACATTAATAGCGATCTCACTAGCTCCGCCTGACTCAAAATAGATACCCCAGGATCCATACACTCCTGACGAGTTACTAGATACTGTATTCGATATTATATTAGCTGTTCCGTGGGCATTGCCAGCAGTCTCTAAAAAAAAGCCTACAGCTTCATTATAACCTGACAAGTTAAACACAGATAGAGTACTTAATGAAACATTAGTCGCTATATCCCCAATTGTAGAATAACCACTAGTAGAGTAAGCTGATCCATATTCAGATATGGCAGTTACCGTGCTAGAATCTACGTTGGATATCACCTGAGCTGGTCCATAAGAT
Source organism: Chlamydiota bacterium (assembly GCA_947505635.1). Classification (GTDB taxonomy): domain Bacteria; phylum Chlamydiota; class Chlamydiia; order Chlamydiales; family Rhabdochlamydiaceae; genus CAIJXB01. The sequence continues at coordinate 5,064 of CANNLR010000109.1, read as the reverse complement.
TCAAAATATACCCCGAAAGTCCCCTGCGTTCCCATTCCTGTTACTGATATATTGCTAGATGTAATCGTAGATGTCAAAAAGGTCTCAACCGCAAATTCGTCAATATATCCCAAAACTCCATAAGAATATGCACCATCTGATCCCGTAACAGAGACTGTAGAGGATATTAAGTCTGATGTTAACTGACTTGTCCCTCCTGACTGGAGCTTCATTCCATAACTTGCCCATTGATCTGCTTGAGCTATTAGAGTACTCGATACAATCGTAGAATTTAACTGACTAGAACCAAATGAGCTTATATCAGCAGCAAGAGCCCCATAAATCGCATCTACTGATACATAACCCGAAAAGGTGCTATCTGAAATGACACTAGTTAAATTACTAGAGTCCATTGAGTACGCATAGAAACTATCAACATAATAGTTGCCATTAGCGGTTGCTTGAACTGTCACAGAAGAAATATCCGACATCAGCGTACTTAAATCATTGGATGTAAGACCTATACCACAAACTGAATGAGATGCAGATACTGAAATCTCACCAGAATAGATCGAAACATTGAGAACATCTGAACCTGTTGATATGATCTCTATCCCTGAATATTCTTCACCAACTTCGGCATCTACCTTATTTTCTGCAAAGACAGCAAAACCCTTACCCACTAGCCTAATGGCAGATTTAGCGTAAGATCCATCTAGAAGGTTATTTTGTATAGAAGCACTATTTATAATCGAAGTCGGAAAACTAAGCGTGTCAGCACCATCTCCCCCTAAAATTCCATAACCTGCAGTTCCATTTCCTGTTATATGGATTCCACTCACTTCATTATTATTGGCTAATTGGACAATTCCAAGATCTGGCAACCCATCTACTAATAATGGCATTGCATGTGCTTGTTTTTTGATTCCAATTACTCCTCGAGTTGTACTCAACCTTTGATAAGTTCCAGCCCCCCAAAGCTTTTGATCATCTTTAAGGTGAACTCCTTCTCCCACATGATAACTTTCTGAGCCTGGGTATACATAGATAATATCCCCAATGGAAGAGGCTATTTCGGCTTGAGCAAGTGTTGTATAGGGAGACTCCGAAGTCCCAAGAGAATGGCTAGTATTATCAACAAAATAGAATGTGTAAGGATTTCCAGTATCTGGATTAATAGCTTTTGTAATTTTATGATGATCATCAACAACAATAATTTCACTTCGATCAACTGGTTGAAAAGCCCTATCAAGAAGAACTCGTTGATTAGCACAAGAAGAGCTGCCTTTTTTCGCAAAAGAAGATTTAGAACCAAATGGAAAGATTAAACTGACTTGCCCCTGAGCAATTCCATGAAAGATCGGATCGTAAGATCCATTTACCTCAAATTTAATGTACTTATAAATTGTAGTAGAAACACGAGCTTCTCCACCAATCGCATTTTTACCCTTATTATAAAAATAATAAGGGCCCGCTGCTGCATAAAAACTTGCATGCTTCATTTCTTTGAAATGGTAGCCCCCTTCTAAATTTATCCCCTTCATAGCAAACTCTTGTTTACTTTTTAAGTTCGCATAATGACCCTCAAAATCTGAGAACTTCGTATCAAAAAAACTACTTTTTTTCTTGCCGACAGGTAAGTAACCGTTAACTCTCACATCCCAGCTCTTACTTAAAGCTTCAAAACCTAGAGAAGCCTGGTTATAGTGAAAATGGTTCGTTTTTCTGTAATCGTAGTAGCTGTTGATTCCATATACCCACGAAGAGCTAAGATAGCGAAGCCCTAGACCCGCATTGAATGCCGGAAGTCCATTATTGAAAATATGGACTCTGGCATCAAGGAAAGGAATTAAAGAGTTCTCAAATTGAATAGGAGCCGTAAAAAAATCAATCGATGTGTACCCTTGATTATATCCTATGCCCTTACCTTCTATATGACGAGAAGAGATCCGACTCGATTCAGGAGACGCCTCACAGGACTCTGTTGTCTCTTCTATTTGAGAAGCACTTAGATATAAAGACGTAAAAGTAAGCAATGAAAACAACATAGTATAACAACGCACAAAGACCTCACAAATAAAAAATTAAGACCAAGACTCAAACCATATGGGATGCTGAATAAGTAGTCAAATTTTTATTTAGGCCAACAGTCGAAATACTTTTCAACTCAACAACTTGAATAAACTTCTTTTTTAGCTCAAATAATTGTAAAATTGTTCAATTCATACGATTTTACGTTAATACAATGGAACGAAAAATGGATGGAATAAGCGGCCTCGTTCACCTCTCCCTGGAAAGTTCCGGTCAATCTGTCGAAAGAAAATTCACCTTCCTCTACAGAAGATGGTAAAAGTCTTCGTAAAAATCCCGTGACCGAGAAGGTGAATGAGGCCGAATAAGCAATACCTTAAAAAAAGTTTGCAACGCTTAGCTAGCTATTCTTATTTACTAAAAAACCAAAAAAGGAGCGGCGTTTCCCCCACGTCCGGAAGGACGCGGTTTCCGCGCTGTCAAGAGAATGAATTATATTGGTTCTTACATATCGATTAAGCAAGAAAAACCAAGTTCTTCTCATTATTTTATAACGCTCAATAAAATATATCTTGATCATGATGTAAGCGTAATTGTGATTAGCAAACTACAAGAAAATAGAGAAATTGCCGAAGAAATGGCCGCACGGGTAGCCAATAAACTGAATAAGCACTTTTTTATTGACACTCCAGGAGAAATTCCGGCCGCATCCTTCCTCAGGCTAGGACATATCCTAAGTAAGCAAAACTAGGCTCTTGATTGCACTAAATAAAGGTTTCTATAAAAACTAACAGCTCATTAACTGCTCTTTATGTTATGGTATGCTTGTATTATTAGGACTTGATTTATGACAGGCTTCGCTCTTTTTTTTAGAAAAAAAATAATTCTTTTTGCTCTTTCTCTTTGGAGTGTTGCTACGATCACTTTTTTTTTAATGCATTCTATTCCTGGAGATCCCTTCACTACAGAGCAAGCTCTTCCTAAAGAAATTTTACAATCTATGCAAGCTCATTATGGGTTAGATAAACCCTTATTCGTACAATATATGCAGTATATGAAAGGGCTCTTAACCCTTTCCCTAGGACCCTCCTTGAAATATCAAGATAGACAAGTAATGGATGTCATCTTAGAAGGATTTCCCATTTCTTTCTGTCTTGGATTGGAAGCTCTCTTTATTTCTGTAACCCTAGGCCTGATCCTAGGGGCCCTCTCTGCCATTTTTCATGGCAGATGGCAAGATAAGGCTCTTATGGTTTTTTCCGTCCTAGGACTTTCTATCCCAAGTTTTATCTTAGCTACTTTTTTACAATATATTTTTTCCATGAAACTTAGTCTTTTACCCGTAGCTAGATGGGGTTCTTTTAGCCACACTATCTTACCAGCCATTTCTCTAGCTGCCCTACCAACCGCTTTCATTGCCAGGCTCTCTAGAGCTAGCATGATCGAGGTCCTCGAACAAGATTATATTCAAACAGCCCGATCTAAAGGCTTACCCACATTCTTGATTGTCACTCGTCACGTCTTGCGTAACGCCTTACTCCCCGTAATAGCTTACCTCGGACCTTTATCAGCTTCCATCTTAACAGGAGGGTTTGCTGTGGAAAAAATATTTGGAATCCCAGGGTTAGGACAATGGTTTGTCATAAGTATAGCGAATCGAGACTACACTGTTATCATGGGTTTGACTCTTTTTTATAGCGTCTTTTTATTGACAGCTGTCTTACTCATGGATATCATTTCTTCTTTTCTTGACCCAAGAATCCCTTTACAATCCGAGAAAACATAATGACTAAAGCACAAGTAATTCCTTCTTCTTCTTTTTGGGAAAATGGATTCAACGCTCTTTATCAAAATAAAATTGCCTTCATGGGATTCGTTTTTTTATCCTTTCTTCTTTTATTTGCTATCTTAGCTCCCTATCTAACACCTTATACTTACTTTGAGACTCATCTTAGTCTTAAAAATACACCCCCTTGCAAAGAATTTTGGTTTGGAACTGATGAATTAGGACGAGATCTTTTTACAAGAGTAGCTTGGGGAGCCCGTATCTCTTTATTTATAGGAATTGCCGCTTCTTGTATAGATTTAGTCATAGGGGTTATTTTTGGCGCCTTTGCCGCCTTATCAGGTGGCAATACAGAAGAATATATGATGCGAGTGGCTGATATTCTCTATTCAATTCCTTATCTTCTTGTTGTTATCCTTCTAATGGTGATTTTAGGTTCCGGCATCACAACGATTTTAATCGCTCTAACTGTTACAGGATGGATTAAAATGGCTCGCATTGTAAGAGGCCAGGCTAAACAACTTTGTCAAATGGACTTTGTGAAAGCATCCATTGCTCTAGGAGGAAGTAAAAAACACATTCTACTACGTCATCTATTACCAAACTGTATGGGCCCCATCTTCGTTACGCTGACTCTCACAATCCCCTCAGCAATCTTCTCTGAAGCTTTCCTAAGCTTTTTAGGACTTGGAATTCAAGCCCCCATAGCAAGTTGGGGTAGCATGACAAACGATGGACTATCCGCTCTACGCTCATACCCTTGGAGACTTTTTTTTCCAGCAGGTTTTATTAGCTTTACCCTCTTAAGTTTCTACTTAATTGGGGAAGGATTAAGAGATGCCTTTGACCCTAGGATGCATTAATGAAGCCCCTTTTAGAAGTTAGAGATCTTCATGTCAGCTTTAGCAAAGAAACCAATGCTGTTTCTGGAGTAAATTTCGACTTACAAGAAGGGGAAATACTTGCCCTAGTTGGGGAAACAGGTTGCGGTAAAAGCGCTACCGCAAAAGCTTTGACAAAGCTTTTTCCTTCCCAAAAAGTACATCTACAAGGAGAAGTGCTCTTTCAAAACAAGAACCTGCTCCTTTGTAAGGAAAAGGAACTACGGAGAATTAGAGGCCGTGAAATCGGGATGATCTTCCAAGACCCCTCTAGCTCTTTAAATCCAACGTTGCCTATAGGAGCGCAGATCATAGAAAACTGTAAGAGAGTTAATCCCTCACTCTCTTCTAAGGCAGCTCTTGATGAGGCTATAGAGCTCTTAGAAT
>CANNLR010000108.1 GCA_947505635.1 Chlamydiota bacterium | reverse complement strand
TTGTAAGGATTCCATAATTATATAAATTCTCTTTATTGTTAGCAAGACAAAGTGAGACACTTCAAATTGTAATATTTTTTTAAAATGTCGTGACGAAGTTGTCTTTGTAGTGAAAAATTAAGGGAAAAGCAAGTTGATATTGTAACTTTTTTTTAGACACAAAGAACATGTTTTTCTTAATTTTTCAAATGCATCTACGTTGATTCCACCAAAACTGCTCAAATTCTTCTGGAGAAGCATATCCTAATGTGGAGTGCATTCTTTGACGATTATAAAATACTTCTATGTATTCAAAATTCAGTCAGAGTAGTCAAGTTTTTTTGCTGTAAAACTTGACATAATTTGGTTTTAAAGGGGAGATTCATGGTATATTTATCTGGAAAATGACAAAATAATGGCTGAATGCATGTTTGCGTTAAAAAGAGCTCGTACTCTATGACACTCTAGAAAGGCATTGTGAATTTCAATAACTTGTTCGATAGTAAAAAATTTTGTCATCATTTAGAGAGGTTTTTTGCGAGTTGATGGCGTTTTTTACGGATTCTTTCCAGTCCTTTTCTAAAGCTTGTATTGTCCATTTCAATACTTTCTTTCTCTTCGGAGGCTTCCTTAAAAGCTAAAGCTTCTAAAATGTATTCACGCATAGATATGCCTTTTTTAGTCGCTATCATCTTTAAATGTACATGTTGCTCAGTCGGAATATCTAAGCTTAAACGAATCATATCATGATGAGCTTGTCCCATATTATTCTCCTTATTTACACATTTCCATAATAACTGAAATGTTGATTTTTTTCGTGCTTTCTTGGGAGAGGTGAATGGGGCCGATCGTTACTGTTGTCGTTTGTTGCAAATTGTTGAATATTAAGTCTTATTGTAGCATTTGTAATGCGAAGGTCATCAGTTCGATTCTGGTTTTAGGCACAAAACACAAACCTCAAAAGATTAAAATCTTTTGAGGGTCTTTTCTTATTCGATACAGTAAATTTTTTTGAAATTCGTAAGCACTTCTTCAAAGGACGTATTCTTTATTCCTAGACTTTGAAAATTATCGGGCTTATCGACTTCTAAGCACTCAAAAAATCTCTTCACGTCTTGCTCAATACTTTTAGGCATTGCAATTCGATCGGTAGCGTGTAGTAGTTGATATAATCGAATAACATCATTTCTGTGCTTACGAGCATCTTTCTCATCCACTAGATTTAGCCATGCTTTTGCTTTTAAGGGAATTAAATGAGAAGCATTTACCACAGGTAATCCATCAATATTGCACTTTCCTGCATGGATAAATTCATAATACTCATCGTCTAATAAAATTGCTGACAAACTTATTGGTGCCTCGTCTACCGGAATGGGAGTTAAATGGCCTCCTTTATCTAATTTCACCTTATCGGGCACTCGCGAAAAAAGTTCTAACATCGAAGGAAAATTCTGATTATTCGGAGAATGAAAACGATAAAACAAGTCCTTTCCTGAGCTCTTCTGTCGATTTTGATAATCCCCCTCTTTAATAAACTGCCAAAAAGCTTCAACAAATCTCGAGTTGAGAGCCTCTACGCATAAGACAATATCAAAGTCTTTAGTAGCACGAAAATTCAAGCCGACATCTTCCATCACCAATGTACATGCCGTACCCCCAATTAATACATACTGATCTGCATATTCTGCAAAATGTTTTTTAAAACACTCCAAACCTTTTACCATTTAATATTCCTCATCATTTCTTCTAGTGCAAATTCAATTCTCTCATCTGCTTTTTCTTGTAAGCTCAAATATAGAGAAAATGGATTTACTATATTTTTTTGCGCAAACAGACTTGGATCATAGTGCCAGATTTCTAACTCAAAAGAAGCCTTTTCCGATGAAGGTAACCCTTGAATCCCTAACTCCTTCCACCGTTTCGCACTCATCGCGTAAATAGGTAATAGATCGGCATTTAACGCTGTAAAGCAGGAAAGAGCGCTGAGTCCTGAAAGAACCATTTCTTTGTTTTTTTGTTCGATCCAAACACAACTTTTAACGGGCGTAGACATCCACGGCTTCGCCTGTTCCCACAGCTCACACTTATTTTCTTTAAATAGAAGGCAAAGCTCTCTTCCTTTTTTTTGTATCTCACAAATTCCAGTCACTTTTAACTCATCAAATGCCCGAGTCATGGTCATAAGAGTATAGCCAAGCTTCTTAGCAAGGTCTGACGGAGTAATCTTCTCTGGTGTTTTTTGAAATAACATATAAATTACGACCATCTGCGTTGATGGGCTGATTTTCTTTTTAACATTTTCATGCTGTTTTCTGTAATATTCAGACAAATAAATTCCAATCTCCGGTAGATAAAGTTGATTACCTGGAATAATAAAAGGAATCCTCTCTTCAATTAAACGTTTGCGATTATAATGCGCTATAGTTTCTTGCACGTAAATACAAGGTCCCTTCCATATTTTTTGAACTTGCTCTTTGTGCTTTCGTATCGTTGCCGGAGTTTCTTTCGAGCTTTCTTTAGCTACCAGTAATAAGCAGGAATGTTCTAGTAACGAGATTTCATAAAAATCATAAAGATCATTCAAAAAAAAGGGAAGCTTATCGTGTCCTTTCCAGGATTTTACACTAACCCTCACACCTAATATTTTGTAAAGATATGCAGTTAGATCTTCAATTTTATTTTGCAAGCCCCCTCCTAAGTAACATACTTTACCTAACACTAACATTAACCATGTTATTATGCAAATTATATGTTATTTTCGATTTAGCCATAACGTCACTTTTCTTACAGAAGTACCTTCCTGTGCTTTTTTGAAGGCCTAGCAGACAGGTGATGGTCTACAACCGGATAAATGTCTATTCTGTGGTGGAATTTTGGTTCTATTTTGACCATTGGTTCTTAACCCGTTAAGTTCTGGGACTTCCTGTCTTTTACTGCATACACATAATTCGTAATGCGAAGGTCGCGGGTAGGGCTCTTTTTTAGGTGATGTTTTTAAGTTCCTTTAGATCAGTTAGTAAAGCCTAGAAACCATTTGCATTTTTAACAAAGAGCTAACAAAAGAAAGTATACTCAACTTCAGGTATACATAGATATAAATAGGTATAAAATATGGATCTATTGAGTTTGATTATAGTAAGTTAACCGTGTTGCTAGGTCTCCGGTGTGTAGCTCAAATAAGTGATTGTCGTAGTCGTAAAAATAGATGGACTTTCCTTCTTGTAAGTTGCGAGGTCTACTTGGAAGAATTTTTAATTCTAAGGAATGGATTTTAGATTCAAAAAAGAGTAGGTTTTCTTCTTCAACATAAAAAGCAATATGATTATAGGAACGCTCTATTGGGGATCCTTCCATTAAAGCTATCCAAAGATCTCCTATAAGAAGAAACTTCTCTTGAGAAATTGAAAAGTTTTTCCGCTCGCTAGAGTATACTTCTATAGCATCGAAGAGTTCTTTAAATAACTTTGCAGATTTATTTAAATCTTGACAGATTAGTGTGATGTGACTAATGCCTTTTATTTTTACAGTCATTTCTATTTGTCTTTGAAAAGATTCGAGTGAGTTTGATATTGCAAGAGTTTTTCCTTCTTCTTTTGAAAGTAGCTCTTTTAGCATGTTTTTTAAGATTTAACCTAGAAATTGGAAAAAGTCAAGAGCTTCTAGGTTGGTTTTAAAAACTTTGTATAATGACTGGTTTTCATATAGGAAACAAGTCCTAAGAGTCCATAATCTTGAAAAATTCAATGGCTTCTAGGTTGGAGTAAAAAAAGTTAAAGAGCGGCTGTGAAAATCCGGAATTCTACCCAGCTTGAGCTTTCTTTTTGAGGAATATCACTCTCGAGGTTTTTCAAAGGTGGTGAATTCGCTAAGCTCATCTTTTCCTTCAGCAATGGAGAGCATTTCGTAAATTTTATCACGAATATCATCGATACCATACACCCAAGCTCGAATTGTATCATCTTTTTGGTCTTCAGACTTTGAGGCAAACCACTCATGATAATCTTTATTTCTAAAAGGACTCAAGTGCCCTTCTTTAGAAAACAATTCCAGCTTTAACAACTCCTCTAAAAGCACGGCAAGACGACCAAGATCTTCAAGTCGATGTCTCATCATTTTTCTCCTATAATTTTTTTCGATGGTTTGCGTAATATCCTGCTATTTTGAAGCCCGTTCGTTCCGGAAGGTTTAGACCCTTGCATAGAGCCCTGTAGCCACTTTTTCGATTTCTTGTAATCCTTTTTGCATTAGACTTCTAAAGTCTTCTTTAAGATTTTGTTCTTTCTTTTTTGGATTCATGACTAGCTTGAAGACGTAAGAGGTTCTCCATACCTTTTTTTCAGAGGGGATTTTTGAGACATCGGTACTGTGAGAAATATCTCCTTCAAATAAGACCATCCGAGTGTTGACACAATGGGCCTTTAAAGCCTCTTGTCCATCATCATGATAGAAAACTGTTCCCATCTGATATTCGGAGGGGAGAAAGTCTTTAGAGGTTGAATAGAGCATCAGTGAAATCATCCAGGGCTTGCCTGTATCTCCATTTATAAATTGCCTATCATGAAATTCTCCTTCTTGGCCGTATAAGAGGGGAATCCCAAAGGAGATCATCCCTTGTGGATTGCAATCTTGATGTTTGCCATTTAACATGCTCTCTTCTGTGATTTCTTCATGATAGTTTGTAATGATGGATGGAGCGCTTGCTTTCCCGTGACAAAGTTCCCAAGGCAGAGTCATCAAGTCGGCATTCATTTGATCTGCAAGAGTGCTAAATAGCTTGTAGACTTCTCGGATGGCGGGAGGATAACGAGAAAAAAGAGACCATCTTTCTTGGTTGTTCATGGAACGACCTGGTTTTTCTCCCTTGTCAATACTTTCAAGGCTTCCGTAGCTAAATCTTGAATAGCTAGCTTTTTCAAAGAGCTCTCGGATCTCTTCTTCCTCTTCTTCTAGGAAAAATTGATCTAGGATGTAAAAGTCTTTGTTATCAATGGACGCATGTTTGATAGAGCAAGACTTTAGGCGATCTAGCGAAGAAGAAAAAGAAGCTGGTTCAAAATGGAATGTGAGAAGAGAGGTTTTGTCATTTGCATAATAGTCATCTAAAAGGACGGCCAAACTTTTTCTAACAATAGGGAGTTCTTGCATTTTATGTACACTTTTCTATGAGGATTTTAAGAGAGTTTCTTTGATCTTCATCAATGAAGATTTTATCCTCTTGGTAGTTATAGTTGTAATTTGTGATGATCTTTTCAAAAAACAGACTGTTTTCAAATCTAGAAGTAGCATCTTTAGAAAGTGCTGCAAGAAGTCCTCCTTTGGATAGATGTTTTTCTAAACATTCATTGACAAAGGGGAAAAGAAAATCTATCGGCTTTGCAACAGAAGGTTTTAGTTTAATCTCTTCGTTTCCAAGATTATATTTTTTGATAAGTCTTTGAGATTGTTCATGAGAAATTTGCCCATTTTGTTCAAGCTCTCGTAGGAAGCGAGATATCTCTTTAGGAGATTCTTTAATGATAGAAGCACAAAACGTCTCAAGATCATGATCAGCGTATTGAATGGTTGTAAGATGAGGAATTGTTTTTTTCACGTGAGCCATTAATTCTTTTTCTTGGTGAACAAGATCTGAAGGATCCCCGTAGGAAAGGTCATTTCTTGCAGAGTAATCGTTAAAGAAAATGGCATCGAAATCTTTCAATTTTGAAAGAGCTGTTTTCCAATTTCCTTCTATGACCGTAACATTAGGATACTTTTTTGCCCAATCTTTAGCTTCTTTAGCGATCTTAGGATCTGCTTCGATGATTGTATAAGATGCAGGGTTGTGTTGGATAATTTGAGAGGAGGCAAGGCCAAATCCGACTTCTAATACTTTGCTTTTTGGTTTTAGTTGCTCAATAAGTTCTTTTATAACGGCAGGTAAATGAGACATTCTGTTTTCCTTGTATTAATCAGGATTACATTAGCAAAATTCTCTTTCTTAACGCAATATAAATGGCTTCTCTGATTTATTCAGTAAGGTGTAGTGGGCTTAGTCTTGCTTGGCGCCGTAGAGTCTGTCACTCAAAGTTTTAAAAAATGCAGTTGTAGGTTCGCCATTAATTAATGTTTTTTTAGTGGCATCCCAATCATAGACGTGCCCCACTTTTTCACTCTTTCTAAAGGCGCCAACCCGTGGATCAATAAATACGACAGTTGAGGTTCTCATTTTTTCTTTTTGAGCGACAACTCTATGATTGGATGCTTTTACTCCAGGTAGTAACTTTTCAAGCGGGTACCCAAAATTAATGGTAAGATATCCATTTTCCATATGAGGCCCTTTCAACCTCGAGGTGCAACACCTGAGCATTCGGTAGTTAATCGATTAAAAACCTCTAATGGTGTTTCAAAGTATAACACTTTTCGAGGTCTGTTGTTAAGCAATACTTCTATTTTTTCAAGATC
>CANNLR010000107.1 GCA_947505635.1 Chlamydiota bacterium | reverse complement strand
TGGAAAGAGTATCGAGAAAATATTTTGCAAGAGGAGGGCTTGTTTCTTCTAGCCAACGTTGAAAATCTTTGGTAAAAAATAGTAGATCTTTTAGGTAATCTTCCTTGGAAGAAAGAGAGGATGCGTAAGAAAATTGTCCAATATCGATTTGAAAAGGTTGATTTTCATAAAAAGCAAAGTTTCTCCAGAGTCCATCATCGCCATCTGTGATTTTTTTTTGACATCGTTTAATAAGGTATTCCGTCAATTGATCTAAGGCTTTTTGAGCTGGCTCTAAACTTTTCCCTTCTAATAGTTTTTTTAGACCAGGATAAAAAGGGGTTCCCTTCTTTTGGATGTAAAATTGATACTGACTAGCCGGTAAAGAGTGAAAGATCCCTAATTTATCTTGTATGTGTAAGATTGTGTTCGGAAGCTTTTCTTGATTTAAGTGAAAATATACGATGCCAGTTTCTTCTCTTAACTCACTTACTGCAATTTGATAACTTGCATATTCTCCCTGTAGTTTCCTATGCTTGGTTGCTAGCTTTTTTTGTCGATAGGACTCTAATCCAAAGGGGAAGGGGAAGAGCCTAAACCAGATGCGGGGATAGTTGTTGTTGTATTTTAGGAGCTTTACTACGTATTGATTGTCTTTTGTAACAAAAGCGTAGCACTGTCCTCCTCTGCCAATATAAGACAAAGGTTGCGTTAAGATGGATAAAGCATTTTTTTTATCTTCTGCGGAATTGTGGGGTTGAAAAGGGGAGGGGGTTGCTTCTCTGATTTTACAGACAGCAAATCCATCGGTTTGTTTGTGGCAAAATTTTTGCAAGGTATAGATAGATACTAGAGCTATGCAAGAAAATAAAAAAAATTTAATAGTATTTTTGATCATTTTTTAGATGGTTTCTCGTTGAGTAATGGAGGTATTATAAGAGATTTTGCGCTCGTTGTCAAAAGCAAATGCAAAAAAATAGCAAGTAGCATATCCTTTCTATATATGGATAAAATAGAAAATTATGATCTTGTGTTTTTTGATTTTGATGGGCTGCTGGTTAATACAGAGCATTTGCATTACTTGGCCTATCAAAGAATGTGCTCGTCTAGAGGTAAACACTTAGATTGGGATTTTATCAAATATTGTTTAATTGCTCATGGGAGTTCAGAAGGACTCCGTCAAGAAATTTATGCCAACTTCCCAGATCTTTATGAAAAAGAACCTAATTGGGCTATCTTATATGCGGAAAAAAAAGAGGCTTATCAGAAGATTATCCGAGAAGGACATGTGAAGCTTATGCCAGGTGTCGATAAAATTTTGATGCTTTTGAAAGAAAAAGGGATAAGAACTTGTGTGGTTACAAATTCTTTTTTTGAGCAAATAGATGAGATCCGTAGTCAGATACCCCTATTGCAAACATTAAATTGTTGGATTACAAGAGAAGATTATCAATGTCCTAAACCTTCTCCAGATCCATACATAGCAGCAAGAAAAAAATATGCAAAACAAGGGGACCAGATTTTAGGATTTGAAGATAGTTTAAGGGGCTGGCAATCTTTGAATACTGCAGAAATAGAAGGTGTTGTGATTTCAGATTGTCTACATATTTCTTTTCAAGAACAGCTTATGCAAAAGAAGGTAGTTCAATTTTCTTCCTTTGATGAGTTGTTATCATAGTCTATTTTTATTAAAAATAGTCCTTGGGCTGGAGCTGCTTTTCCTGCCATTTTTCGATCTTTGGAAGTGAAAATTGATTCTACTTCTTCTTTTTTGATCTTTTTCATAGATATATCCAGAAGAGTTCCTGTAATATTGCGTACCATTTTGTACAAAAAACCTGTTCCCTCGAATTCTAGTCTTACTCCGTAGAGTTCTTCAACAACATCGATTCTTTTTAGGGTACGAACTCCATTTTTAGAGGCGGCCCCTTTGTGAGCTTCGTTAGCAAAAGCTGTAAAATCTTTTGTCCCAACAAAAAGAGGAGTAGCTTCAATTAAAGAAGAAAGGTCTATTTTGTGAGGTATATGCCAAGAATAAAGACGTGTGAATGGGTCTAGTACAGAGTTTAGGTGTAGATGGTAGTGATAGGTTTTCCCTGTTGCACTATAGCGGGCATGGAAGTTGTCGGGGGCGGCAGACAACTCCAGAATACGGATTTCTTTGGGGAGTATTCCGTTCAAACTATGTTGAATTTTATAGGTGTTGAGATTTTCCTTTGCTATAAAGTGGGCTACCTGCCCGAGGGCATGAACTCCAGCATCTGTTCTGCTAGATCCTATAATAGAAATGGGCTCTTTAATTGCGACAGAAAGAGCATTTTCGATTAGGGCTTGAATGGAAAGAGTGTTAGATTGAACTTGCCAACCTCCATAGTTGGATCCATCATAGGCAATGAGCATTTTATATTTAGCCATTAGTATTCTCGAGTAATAGCTTGGCTAAAGATAAATCTTCTATTGTGGTAATTTTAATATTAGATTCTGACCCAAGGACCAGTTTGACGGGATGATTTAGAAGCTCAGCTAAGCTAACATCATCTGTTATGGATAAAGATTGCTCTAAGATATACTGTTGCCCTTTTTGGAGAAGATCGCTTGTAATTATTTGAGGCGTTTGTACTGTCCAAAGGTTTTTTCTGTCTAAGGTCTTTTTTACAAAGAGCTGATCATCTGATTCCTTTAGAGTTTCTTTGATAGGGACTGCTAGAGCAGCGGCTCCATGGGTTTTACCTGCATTAATTACATTTAAAAGATCTTTTTCTTTAAGTAGGGGTCTTGCTCCGTCATGAATGCACACCCACTTAGGGAGGGGTGATAAAGACTTAAAGCCAGAAAACAAAGAATCTTGACGTGTTTTTCCTGGCAATGCAAAAAGCAAGGGGACCGTTTTGTAGGAAGAAAAGAGGGATTGGTAGCTAGGGTCGCATACAATCACAATTTCTTTCCACAAGGGAAAAGTCAAAAGGGCCTCAAGGGCATGGATAATGATAGACTTGTCATGAAGAGTAAGGTATTGCTTAGGAATGGGTTTTCCCATTCTGCTCCCTGTTCCACCTGAGAGTAAAATTGCTGAAATTGTCATAATTTTTGTAATTAAAAGAGCAGAATGCGACAAAAGTGCATTCTGCTAAAGATTTTTTTTAACCTAAGTGCTTGTTAACAAGTTTTGTCATTTCAAACATGTTAATTGCTTTTTTTCCGCCGAATACCTTTGCAAGATTTTCATCAGGATTGATATTACGTCTGTTTTTGTCATCTTGACACTTATGTTTTTTGATATAAGCCCAGAGTAGTTTTGTTACTTCTGTTCTTGGAAGAGGCCCTTTTCCTACGACGGCTGCCAATTCTGCACTAACCTTTAGAGGTTGCATAAATTTAGAATCAGCGGCAGGTTTTCTTGGTTTTGCCACTTTTGCTACCTTAGGCGCTGTTGCTTTTGCTTTAACTGTTGCTTTTGCTTTAACTGTTGCTTTTGCTTTAACTGTTGTTGCTTTCTTAGCTTTTGTTGTTACTTTCTTAGCTTTAGCTGCTGTTTTTTTTGCCATTGAACACTCCTTAATAAAGTTCTGCTAAAGGTCAATGTGCACAATGCACTTAACCTAGGGAGACAAACCGTCCAGGGAATTATTAGTCCCCGAAGAACAAGTTGTATCCTTCCTTGGATATTATAGTCAAAAAAAATCGTTGTCTTTTGTAAGAAATATGCAATTTTTTTATGAAAAAGGGAAAGATTGAGATTTACTTGCAATTTACTTCTTTTACATGGCACTGTACAGAGCTATATATATAGGTAAAAAAAGGAGTGTATTTTTGAGTCATTCTTTTACTTCACACCAAGAAATGCTACTGCAAGAACTAAACCAGTTATTGCCTTTGGTAGAGGGGCTTAAACAAGCAACTCAAACTGAAGAGAAAATTGCCATTCTCAATAAAGAAAAAAGAGTGTGGGAATTTTGTGCAAAAACATTTTTGCCAGAATTGTCTTTAGAGCAAGAGCTTGTGATCAAATCAGTGGTGGCTATTGGACAAAATCAATCTTTTTTTTCTGAGCCTGGATTTTTTTTAGAGAAGATGTGGATAGAAAATCTTCTTTCTTTAGAAAGTTTTTATAGGGAAATAGGGGGGATTGTTGGATATCATCTCGCTTTAGTGCAGTTTTTATGCCAACCCAAAAAAAGGTTTTCTTTAGAAAAAGCGCAGTATCATGCTCCTATAGGTTATGATTTGTCCATTCTGGACTCAGAGGTGAAAGAAGCTATTTATCATGCTATAGAAAAGATGGGGGAGATTTCAGAGATGTATCCTGTAGGAGGAGCTGCAGATCGTTTAAAACTACAGAATCCTGAAACTAAAGAACCTCTTCCAGCTGCACTGCTTCTTTTTAATGGAAAGACAATGCTAGGACATCTAGTGGAAGATGTTCAGGCTCGAGAGTACTTATATTATAAAATAAAAGGAAAGCAGATTTGCATTCCTATCGCCATGATGACTTCTCAAGAAAAAGATAATCACCAAAAGATTTTGTCTCTTTGTGAAGAGAATGGTTGGTTTTTGCGTCCTAAAAATTCGTTCGCATTTTTTTGTCAGCCTCTAGTTCCTGCTGTAGATAGGGCTGGAAATTGGATATGCACAGGTCCTATGGAGCTTTTATTGAAGCCTGGCGGGCATGGTGTGATTTGGAAGCTTGCTAGAGATAATGGTATTTTTGACTGGCTACAGAAGTGGGGGGCAAAAAAAGCTATTATCCGACAGATTAATAACCCAATTTCTTCAGAAGATTACGGACTTTTAGCTTTTAGTGGATATGGGTTAAAAGGGGATAGGCGCTTTGGTTTTGCCTCTTGTGAAAGACAGGTCCAAGCCTCAGAGGGGATCAATGTTATTGTAGAAGAAGAGTTAGAGGAAGGATTTTCTTATACTCTAACTAATATAGAATATTGTGATTTTAAGACATATGGTATCGATGATGCCCCCGTTAATGAAAAGAGCCAGTATTCGAAGTTTCCTTCTAACACAAATCTTTTATTTGTAGACTTACAATCGATTTTAGAGGCGTTAAAAAAGTGTCCGATACCAGGAATGTTGGCCAACTTTAAAAAAGTTTCCTTTAGAACAGCTATTAATGAAAAGAGAGAAGAGGAAATAGGTCGATTAGAATCTACTATGCAAAACATTGCAGATTGCTTTTCTAGGTATTCTAAAGTCCCCCTTGCAAAAGAAGATTTACTGGAGCTTGACTCATATATTACCTTTAATAAGCGGAGTAAAACTATTTCTGCGACGAAAAAAGAATGTACTCTTGGTTTAAGTCTTTTAGAAACTCCCGAAGGGTGCTTTTTAGATATTTTAAAAAATAGACAAGAACTTTTACAGCAGCACTGTGCTATTTCTGTTTCTGAAGTAGAAGAAAGCCTAACTACCCCACCTTTCCTTTTTAGCTATCATCCAGCACTGGGACCTTTATATTCTATTATAGCTCAAAAAATCCAAGGGGGACGCTTTGCTCATGGAAGCGAGATGCAGTTACAGATTGCAGAGTGTTCTATAGAGAATATTTTTTTAGAAGGGAGTTTGCGTATCGTAGCTGAGAGGATTATGGGAGAGGTTGGTAAAGAGGGGGTTTTATCCTATTCAGAGAAAGTTGGTCGCTGTACCTTGAAAAATGTTCGTATTTGCAATCAAGGGATAGATCTAGATCAACCAAATATTTTTTGGAAAGGGGAGATCTATAGGAAAGAGTCTTGTTATATTCTTTTGAAGGGCGAATCAGAGTTATATGCAGAAGATGTTACTTTATTAGGGGATAAACAGATTGTCGTAGAAGATGGCTGGAAGATGACAATTAGACAAATTAATGGAGAAATAAGTTATACAAAAGAAAAGCTAGACCAAACGCCTTGGCATTGGGCCTATACTTTTACTTCTGATTATACTTTGCAAATTGAAAAATCAATGCCCTTTTACTTTCATAGCTGCCCAGATGCTCACAACAGTTAAAACAACAGGACAACAGAGGGTTGCAATTCCTAAGCAGACACTTGATTCAGGAGGGGGAGGGCTGGGTTGAGTTCTTGCTCTTTCGCGGATCTGCTCTAGTTGAAATTGCATAGGAGAGAGGGAAGTTTTTTTTTGATCATCATAGGGCGGCGAGGGGGCGCGAGTGATTGCCGAAGTTTGCATAATAGAGCCTTTGACTTTTTTTAGTTTTTAATAAATACTTTTGGATATCTATCATAAAGGAGATAAGAATTGCATGGAAGAAAATATAGAAGACTTCGTAGTTAGCTTAGAAAATAGGATTCTTCACATGTGGAGGTATCTTTGACCTGGCTCAAAAAGAAAGTGAAGTAGCAAGGTTAGAGTCTAAGATGCAAGGAGATTCTTTTTGGGAGGACCAAGAAGAAGCTAAAAAAGTTATCGAACAAAATAAAAATTTGAAGGCTTGGACAGTCCCTT
>CANNLR010000106.1 GCA_947505635.1 Chlamydiota bacterium | reverse complement strand
TGAAAAAATAGAAGTATTGCTTAACAACAGACCTCGAAAAGTGTTATACTTTGAAACACCATTAGAGGTTTTTAATCGATTAACTACCGAATGCTCAGGTGTTGCACCTCGAGGTTGAAAGGGCCGAGATAGAATTGCTATAACTAGCTCTTCTGTTAATTGGAAAACCGATCAAGCAATAAATGGGCTGTTTTCTTATAAGGTTGCCAATACGGGGTTAGCAAAACTGATTTTCGGTGATAATAAAGAAAGCTTAAAGAAGAACGGGTATGTCTCTTTGAAAGTGATGGGGAAGGGAGACGTATATGTAAAGGCTCAATTCATAGACGCTCTTGATGCCGTAAAGACTTTAAAAAAGAATTCTCCGAAGAGCACCATTCCTCCAGAATTAACTGTCAGGAAAATTTATGATTTTCTTAAGAAACATCCAATCAACGCAGGGGAATCCTATATAAACATCGCAGGAGCGTATGCTTTAGGAAAGACTGAAGGTGATAAAACCTGGAAAATGCATACTATTTCTGCTGGAGGTAGCTCCACTGTGGTTAACTCTAGTGAGGCTGCCACAGTGACGAAGCTTTATCGAAAAACTGAAAAAGATTATCGATCAGCGCAGTCGAGAACCTCGAAGATATTAGATAAAGTTAATCCAAATAATGATGCTATAGGTTTGCAAAGAAGTCCAATTTTTACAGAACAAGTTAAGGAAATTTCTGTATATAACCTTGGAACAAGAATAGTCGAAACTATAAAAGGATTCATATTTATTGAAGTTGCTTACAAGTCGGATTGCCTTAACGGAAAATATCAAAAAACAGAACTTCCTTCTATGGTTGCTTGTCTTATTCAAGGGTCTAAAAATTTATTAGAACATGAAGTTTATCATCTTGATGTTAAACCAGAGAATATTGGGTATCT
This sequence comes from Chlamydiota bacterium, assembly GCA_947505635.1. Classification (GTDB taxonomy): domain Bacteria; phylum Chlamydiota; class Chlamydiia; order Chlamydiales; family Rhabdochlamydiaceae; genus CAIJXB01. The sequence continues at coordinate 5,521 of CANNLR010000106.1, read as the reverse complement.
TGGAAATGGGAAGGTAGAGCATTTTGACTTGGATGGCTCTATTTTGGGCGATGAATCCTTGAAAGACTCCCTTGGGACGATGACAGATAAATACACGTGTAGGCAAGACCTTAAAGATGTGGAAGGGTTAGAAAAGAATAATGTTAAAAATTTAACAGCCGAGAGTAAAAAAATTTTAGAAAAAATGCATATTTTTTTGTTAGGGGCTTCTATTTGTGCTATGGCAACAGGTAAGATGCCTTATGTTTTAGAAAAACATGATGATCCAATAGACAAGCAGACGGGTAAAAAAAAACCCACCTATCCATTAGCAGCCTTAGAAGAAGGTGTTCTTAAAGGAAAATTAGAAACCTGTGGAGCAGGATTCTCAGATGATCAAATAGGTATCCTTATCAAAATGGTATCTCTGAACCGTGATGGGCGTCCCACTATAGCAGAAATAGAAGCGGTATTTCCTGAAGGCTTAATCCAAGGAAAATAAAACTCAATGAGTTGGGTTTTTTTTGTACGGCATATAAGAAGGGTCTTGGATGTTTTTTATGAAGAATCGGGGCCTATCATTTTGCTTGGATTGATAAGGCTATCGAATTCTTGTTCTGTTAAAAATCCGAGTAAGTTGTTAGCTTCTTTTAAAGAGATGTTTTTTTCAAAAGCAGTATGAGCAATTTTTGCTGCTTTATCATAGCCAATTTTAGGATTTAAGGCAGTGACAAGCATAAGAGATTTGGCTAGATAAGATTGAATGGTTTTTTGATTAGCAGAGAGGTCTTTTAGAACAAAGTCTGTGAAGCTATTACAGGCGCCTGCTAGCAAGGTGGTAGAATGTAAAAAGTTGTGGATAATCATAGGCTTAAATACGTTGAGTTCAAAATTGCCTTGAGAGCCTGCTAAGGTAATGGCTGTATCATTGCCTATCACTTGTACAGAGGCCATATTTAATGCTTCGCATTGGGTTGGGTTAACTTTACCTGGCATAATAGAAGATCCAGGCTCATTTTGAGGAAGAAAGAGCTCTTGCAAGCCACATCTAGGGCCAGAACCCATCCAGCTTATATCATTAGAGATCTTCATTAAAGAGCAGGCTAAGGTGCGAAGAGCGCCGCTTGCGAATACTAAGTCATCATGGGCTGCCATAATAGCGAATTTATTGTTTGCAGACACAAAAGGAAGGTTGGTGTTTTTAGCAATCATTTGAGCCATCTTCTTGCCAAAGTCCGGATGGGTATTAAGTCCTGTTCCTACGGCAGTTCCTCCAATGGCTAATTTATAAAGGCCTAGTAGGGAAAAGTTAATTCTGTCTATGTTGTCATTGAGCTGTGTCACATATCCTGAAAACTCTTGTCCTAAAGAGAGGGGAACGGCGTCCATTAAATGGGTTCTTCCTATTTTGATAATAGGAGCAAACTCTTTTGATTTCTTTTCTAAGGCGTCCCTCATTTTTATAAGGGCTGGCAATACTTTATGAGTGAGTTCTTGGACTGCTGCAATGTGCATAGCGGTTGGGAAGGTGTCATTAGAAGATTGAGACATATTTACATGGTCATTAGGGTGGATAATCCCTTTAGTTCCTCTAGATCCTCCTGCGAATTCGATGGCTCTATTGGCGATGACTTCATTGGCATTCATATTAGATTGCGTTCCACTTCCTGTCTGCCAGATACGAAGAGGAAACTCAGCATCTAACTTGCCATCCATGACTTCTTCTGCGGCTGTAATAATAGGATTAGCTTTTTCTAGAGGTAGTTTTCCTAATTCAAGATTAATCTGAGCCGCAGACTTTTTAATTAATCCTAAAGCCCGGATCATAGCCCTAGGTAAACGATCTTCTCCTATAGAGAAGTGGATAAGAGATCTTGCTGTTTGCGCTCCATAGTAAGAGTCAAATGGAACTTGCATGGACCCCATGCTATCAATTTCTTCTCGAAAATCGTTTCCCATAGGTATACTCTAAGTAATTGTTTGATTCCCTCAATCTAGAATTATTCATTTTTTTTGTCAATACGACTTTCTTTACTCTTGTTTTAATAGGAATTCAGAATCATAATTCATGATATGAATCTAGAAATTTTTTTAAAACAGTCTTCTCCAATACTAGACGTAAGGAGTCCCTCTGAATTTTTAGAAGGACATATCCCTGGCGCTATTTCTTTTCCCCTTTTTACAGATGAAGAACGCTCCATTGTAGGCACTCTTTATAAAAAAGAAGGAAAAGACATAGCTGTAAAGGCAGGATTACGTTTCGTTGGGCCCAAGCTTGCTTCTTTTGTTGAAATGGCAGAGCTATTAGCTAAGGAAACAAAAGAGCTCCGCTTATATTGTGCAAGGGGAGGGATGCGAAGCAGCTCCCTATCCTGGCTGCTAACGACAGCGGGATTCCACTCTTCCGTATTATCAGGTGGGTATAAATCGTTTAGAAAATGGACTTTGGAGAGGTTTTCTCAAAAATACTCCCTAAAAGTATTAGGTGGATTTACAGGGAGTGGGAAGACTGAGCTTCTTCTTAAGTTAAAAGAAGAAGGATCGCAGATCATCGATTTGGAAGACTTAGCAGCACATCGAGGTAGTAGTTTTGGGCAGCTAGATAAAAAAGTGCAGCCCTCCACTGAGCAGTTTGAAAATAACTTAGCTTGGAATCTTTCTTCTTGTAATTTGGACCAACCTCTATGGATAGAAGATGAAAGTCGTATGATTGGAACGTGCTGTGTTCCTCAAGACCTTTGGGATCAGATGACAGCGGCTCCTTTTTTTTGGATGAAAAGTACCAAAGAAGAGAGAATAAAGAGGTTGATACAGGGGTATGGAAAGTATCCTCTAGAAGATCTCACAGCTTCAGTGAGACGTCTTACAAAAAAGATGGGGCTTGAAAGAGTTGAAAATATTGTAAAAGCTATTGAAGAGAACCATATGGAAATAGCTGTCTCAGCTATTTTAGAGTATTATGATCAAGCCTATCAATACTCCTCTCAAAAAAGACATCCGATTCGGAATGATCTCCCCTTTAATCATTAGTGCCTATAAGTTGTTTATTACAAATCAGTTAAAAGATTTACGAGCAAACCGAGGATTGCTAATGCTCGGTTTGCCTCAAAACCGCGTATTGACAATGCTCGGTTTTGTGTTATAATAAATTTAAAAGGAAGGTATGATTTATGGATCGTGAGGTGCTTAAACAAGTTATTGCAGACCAAAGAGATTATCTATCTCCTAAAATATTTTTTGAAAGATCACAGGCCAATGTTATTCGAGACTTTCTTGATGATCCAAGTATACTAATTATTAGTGGAATCAGAAGGTCAGGTAAATCAACGATTCAGCGTTTATTACAGCAAGGACTATCCGAATCTGATTATTATTTTAATTTTGATGATGAGCGATTGGTTCGTTTTGAAGTTCAAGATTTTCAAATATTATTGGAGCTTTTCATAGAGTTATTTGGAAAACAATCCTTTTTCTATTTTGATGAAATTAAAAATATAAAAGGTTGGGAACAATTTATACGGAGACTCTACGACAAAGGAAACAAGATTTTTATCACAGGTTCCAATGCAAAACTCCTTAGCCAAGAATTAGGGACTCACTTGACCGGTAGATATATTCAATTCGAAATATATCCTCTTTCGTTTAAAGAAATTATTCAGCACGAATGTCCCCAAGTCCTTACAAAAAAAGCCCTTTCAACAGATGATACGGGTACTATATTACATCATTTTGCGGACTATCTCAAACATGGAGGGATCCCAGAGTATTTCAAATTTCGAAAACCAGAGTACTTAAAAGATTTGTATGAAGGCATTCTTTATCGCGATATTATTGCCCGATATAACATTTCTAATGAACGACCTTTGAGGGAATTGGTTTACTATTTTGCCAGCAATATTGGAAAAGAATTCAGCTATACAAAACTTGGAGAAACCATAGGTCTTAGTGGTTCTCATGCTGTGTCTAATTATTGTTCTTATTTGGAGAAATGCTACGTCTGCTTTTTTTTGAACCGCTATAGTCATTCTCTTCAAAAACAGATTCAATATAATAAAAAATGCTATATGATCGATCCAGCTCTGATTCGTACAATAGGCTTTCGAGTTAGTGAGGACAAAGGCCGATTGTTAGAAAATATTGTTTTTATTCAGCTGAAAATGCAAGGACAAGAAGTTTATTTTCATAAAGATCGAAAGGAATGTGATTTTATTATTAGAAAAAATAATCAAATTACTCAAGCAATTCAAGTGACTACGAATCTCTCCGGTGAAAAAGTAAAAGATCGAGAAATTGAAGGTCTTATTGAAGCTATGGATACTTATAATCTGCAAGAAGGACTCATCTTAACTGAAAATGAACAAGAGGTTTTCAACGTAGGTAAGTACAAAATCAGGATTGTTCCAATATGGAAATGGCTGCTAGACGCTGAGGCTCCCTAAAAAGAAACTTTAGATAGGCTCTCTTTTAATCCCGTATGTCGATCTTGAGATCCTGCAGTTTTTACGGCAATGGCGATCGCTTTAATAGAACCAATTAAGGTTACAAGTTTTTTCCCTCTCGTGATGGCTGTGTAGAGCAAGTTTTTGTTGAGCAGTTTAAAATGAGAGGTGTGGATAGGAAGTAAGATACAGTCGCATTCACTTCCTTGGTATTTATGAATAGAAACCGCATAGGCTAAAACGAGTTCGTCAAGTTCTGTGAATTCATAGATAACGGGCGTTCCATCAAAACTCACTTCCAGTTGTTCTTCATCCATATCAATGGCAGTGATGGTTCCCACATCGCCATTATACGCTTCTTTTTGGTAGTTGTTTCGTATCTGCATGACTTTATCATGTAGATGGAAAGAGCGGCCCATTTTAATGAGAGGGGTATTGCTGGGATTAAGTTTCTTTTGCAGTAGCATGTTGAGGTTATCTATACCAATAATTCCTTTTTTCATAGGAGCTAGGATTTGATATTTACCCTTATGAGAAATTTGTTTTTCGGCGGCCTGTTTTAAGAGCTCTTCTAGAATTTCTTCCGGTTCTTGCTTATCTAAGAAAAGAAAATCACTTCCAGGTATAGAAGTTAGATCAGGGAAAAAGCCTTGGTTAACTTTATGTGCATTTGTGATGATGCGGGAGTGCGCTGCTTGTCTAAAGATCTTTTTTAAACGAAATACGGGGATCTTCTCTGATGTGATAAGATCTTTAAGGACGCTGCCTGCTCCAACGCTTGGAAGCTGATCCACATCCCCTATGAAGATGACTCTACAGTGATCAGGGATAGCTTTTAAGAGGCTGTTCATGAGAAGAGTATCAATCATACTGGCTTCATCTATGATCAAAAGCTCGCAAGAAAGAGGATTCTCTTTATTTTTTTTAAATTGTTTTGTTAAAAAGTCCATTTCTAAGAGGCTATGGATCGTAAAGGCCTTTTTGTAGGTGATTTCACTCATTCGTTTAGCAGCTCTTCCTGTGGGAGCCGCTAGAAGGATCTTCGAGGTCAGTTGCTCGGATATTCTAAGGATGGCCTTTGTGATTGTGCTTTTTCCTGTTCC
>CANNLR010000105.1 GCA_947505635.1 Chlamydiota bacterium | reverse complement strand
ATAGATGAAAAGCTTTTTGATTTAGCAAGTTGCCCGGCTACAGAAGCCTCTGATTGTTGGTTTTGTGATGCAGACTATATACGATTAGATTTTCCGGCTCCTATTCCTGTTAATGGGGTCTTGGCCTATTTAAGAAAAGAACCTGGTATATCCCCACCTGAAATTAGATTGGTGTCAAGGGATTCCCGTACCATTGCAAAAATCTATTTGTCCTATGCCATGCAACAAGGATTGCTGGGAAGAGTTGTGGTTTCCTTACGAGCTGTTACGGTCAATGTAGATGAAGAAAAAAAGACCATGCATTTTTACTTTTATTATGATGTGCTGGTTACAAAAGAACTATTTATTTTGTCTAAAGAAGCTATTGATATTGCTAAAAAAGCCTTTCCCGGAACTTTCGCCGTGACGGAAGAAATTATATTTTTCCCCTTTCCTAAACGGATCCCATCTGTAGTGGGCGCTCCTGTTTACCGCAGGTATGAGCCAAATCACGATGATTAATAAGTTTAATTTGTCTATATAAGCTCTTGCAGAAGCTCAATCAAAAGATGCTGTTGAAGCTAGGCTCGTAACACAAGCTAACGCCTTGTATTCACATGGAATAAACTATTAAAAATAGGCAGCACTGCACAGAAAAATATTCTCGAATTAAATACGTTTTTCTCACTCGACGACGCCAATAAACGGCAACGAATTTAGTTTTTTTAGATTCGATTCTCTTTCAAGGATAGTATCTTGGTTCATAAAGACCTTTTTTTAGGTAAGGACGCTTTAAATTTTTGCTAACGCGTCCCTATGTCTATATTTTACACGTCATCTCTCATTAAGGAAGGTGAATTTAAAATAAAAACTTCGTAAATATTCGATTTAGTCTGAAAGAAGTTCTATGAGGTTAATTTCACCCCTTAAAGTACAAGGCCACCTTATTGACTTTCCTCTAAACTTAGATCAAGAAGGTGCTATTGATTATTGTTTAACTTACTAAATAATAATATTAAAATTTATTTTCTGTGATAAATCTTAAAACAATTTGCATTTATCTATGTTTTGTTTATTCTTGTTATTTTTTTCCCATAAAATGGAGCGTGATATGTTTCGTGTAGGAGTTCGAGGAGTAGCGGCAATAGCGACATTTGCAGGAAAGACATGTTATGCTGATAGTGATCCGATTTCAAAGCCTAAAGCGGTGCTACTTAAAACTCCAACGTTCACTCCTCATCCTTATCAAAGAGAATTAAATTCTTCACCTCAGCCTCTCAAAGGTAGAGTTGAAAATAAAAAATTAAGCTCATATGAAATTTTGAAAATCAGCGGTCAAGACTCTGGCGCAAAAGTCGTTCTTGGGACAACGGTTGCATTGGCAGTAGGAAGTTGTCTTTCTAAGGATGTGGGGTTAGGGGCTTTTAAAGGATCTTCTATGAGCTTAGGGGTGCTTATGGGGCTGGTAATAGATTCATTAAGAGAAAATAAGCTTTATAAATCAACAATAACTGCCAACGAAATATCTAATCTTGAGACCCAAAAAAACATAAAAGAACTGTATCTAAATGCAAAATTAGGGACAGAAAAAGAATACATGCTTCGTCCTGCAAAATCAACTCTTTTAGCGCCTGTATTGGAAGAAATCTTTTTTAGGAGGTTTCTGCAAGGGGAACTTTTGCCAGAAATCATCAGTGCTTTAGCTCTTACTCCCCCAAATTATACAGCAGCCATCTCTTTGGTGATAGTGGCTGTTATTTTTGGTGCCGGGCATCTTTTAAATGGCAAGGGATCAGAAGGGCAAGCTGCCTTCGCAACGATTGGTGGTATAGTTAATGGAATGATATATAATGAACACGGCCTATGGGCTGCGATTGCAGGGCATAGCGCTAATAATACAATCGCAGAGGTTATTGGGATCTTAGCGCATTCTAACAGGGCTTACTTACTCGACTCTGGAGTGAATGCTCTGATTGATAGTTCTCATATGGATAAGATATCAATGGAGGTTGTAGAACAAAACATTATAAAGCTGGGATATGACATTTTAAAAGATCCTGAATGTTTTATTCTTTTGCTTATGCTGATAACGTGTAATAAAGACCTGTCTAAAGAAGAAAAACAAAAACTTCGAAGTAAGCTAATAGATTTATTGCCAAAAGATCTGGAGCTCAGGTCTGTAGTTAAAAATATGCTGAATGATAAAATTTATGAATTTATTAAAGATGGCATAAATGTAACTGCTATATCAAGATCAGGAAGTGGGGGTCTTGTTGATGATTTAATAAAGCATATTGGTAATCAGCTACTCACTGATTGTGGCTTTGAAAAAAAAGAAATAGAAGAAATTGCATTCATTGCTTTAAAAAAGCAATGGCACCTTAGTCAAGAAACAATTGATTCAATCCGTAAAAGTAGATTCTAAAAAAATAAAGCACTTATCCTCTGTCTTGAGAAGGAGTAAGTAAGCAAATCTTTGTGATGTACATCAAATTCACAATAAGGTATCTCTTTTTAATAAATTACATAATGAGTGCACGATATGGCTAAGCTTTATTTTTATTACTCTGCAATGAATGCAGGGAAAAGTACTACTCTTTTACAGTCTGGATATAACTATGTAGAAAGAGGTATGCAGGTGCTTCTTTTTGCTCCTTGTATTGATAATCGGTTTGGAAAAGTGGCAATTCATTCTCGGATAGGACTTACACAAGATGCTGTTGGATTTGATAACGATACGGATTTTTTTGCCTTTGCACTTCAGCAGAAAGAATTATTGCCCAATTTAACTTGTGTACTGATTGATGAGGTTCATTTCTTGAAAAAAGAGCAAATTAAACAGCTCACAAAAATTACAACAGAACTGCGAATCCCTGTCCTGTGCTATGGTCTTCGCTCTGATTTTAGAGGAGAGCCTTTTGAAGGAAGTTCTTATTTGCTAGCCTGGGCAGAAGAGCTCACTGAGATAAAGACTATCTGTCATTGTGGTAAAAAGGCTACAATGAATATCCGAATTGATGCAAAGGGTCTTGCTATAGAAGAAGGGGATCAAGTTCAGGTAGGGGGAAATGAAAGCTATGTCTCTTCCTGTATGACTCATTTTCGAGAATTCAACAAAACTTTTTCTCAAATACATTCTACTCAAACTGTGGAGATCTCATGACAAATCGAATGAAAGGCTGGCTTGTTTGTCTTATTGCTTCGTGTTTTTTTTCTTATGAACTAGTGCAATTGCATATGTTAAATGCGATTTCTCCTATGCTCATGAAAGATCTTTCTTTATCAACCACTGATTTTTCTGCTCTTTGTTCCACTTATCTTTTAGCAGATGTTATCTTTTTGATTCCTGCAGGGATCATTCTGGATCGAGTTCCTGTAAAAAAGATCATTTTAATGGCTCTTGGCCTTTGCATTGTAGGGACATTTGGCTTTGCCTTTTCGACTACCTTTTTGCAAGCAGCTATATCTCATTTTTTATCGGGGATCGGAAATGCCTTTTGTTTTTTAAGTTGTATGATGCTAGCTAATAGCTGGTTTGGAAAGAAAAGTGCTTTAGTGATGAGCGTCATGATTACCATTGGTCTTCTAGGTGGGGTATTAGCTCAGGTGCCATTTACCTTATTAGCTGAGAAGTTTAGTTGGCAAAAGACTCTTATTTTTGATGGGATTGTGGGTTGTTTAATTTGGGTTTTAAATTACCTATTTGTAGATGAAAATAAAGAAGAAAGTTCTCTAAGAGAGAAGTCTTCTGTAAGAGATTTCTTGTCTAATTTGAAGCCTGCTTTTTTTAATGCTCAAGTCTGGAAGTGTGGATTTTATACCGGATTTTTGAATTTACCTCTTATGATCATTAGCGCCATGATAGGGAACTTATATCTTACTCAAGTACTACATTTTAGTCTTTTACAGGCTTCATTAGTTACCAGTATGATTTCTGTTGGTACTATTGTTGGGTCTCCATTATATGGGTTTTTAAGTGACTACTTTCAAACGAAAAAGGTTTTGATGATGCTAGGAACTTTATTTAGTCTTGCTAGCTTTTTTATGATCATGATCGTTAAAAGTCCAAGTCTTTTTACGATGATGACCATCTTCTTTTCTCTTGGTTTCTTTTCAGCTTCCCAAGTGCTTGGCTATCCTTTGATTGCAGACTCGGCTCCTAAAGAGCTTAGGGGTACATCTATGGGACTTGCAGCTCTTATTATTATGGGATTGGCTTTTGTGGGACAACCTCTCACTGGCTTTCTTATTGATATGAGCTCAACAGCTGGTAGTTATAACTTCACCTATGCTTTGATGATTTTTCCTGTAGGATTTATAGTCTCTTTATTCATGGCTTTTTCTATAAAAGAGCCAACTTATGTTTTGGCTCAAGAGTGAAAAGTGTTGTCCCTGCTAAAGATACATTAGGTTCTCTTATTGCTCAGGCAATAAGAGAACCTATGAAAATATTCTAATTTTTTAGAAAAGACAAAAACTTTAATATCTTTTATCTGCCGAAATCGCAACTGATGTAGGAATTGTCGTATTAAATGATTCGATTTTTTTTTCAACGTATTGTTTCACTGTTTGGCTGGCAACTACCGAGCCTCTAAGACATGCAGGCTTATTTCCTGTTGCATCACTGCAGCATAGCTTGTGAGATTCGAATAGAGCCACTGTGAAGAAGAAGTTTGCGGGTGATGAGATTGTTACAAAAATAGGTATTGTTAAAGCAAAGACAGCTGCATGACTAGTGCATCTATCACGTCGAGAAGCGGGACTCGTGTTCCGATTCACCTTGTCTTGGATTGTTAAAAAACTGGTCACTTCTGATTTGCAAGAACTTAGACAATTGAGCATAATTTTTATCCTTAGGATTTAATAGTTTTGCGGAAAAATATAAGAAGAATGAGGTTCCTTGTCAAGGAGCGATAGCATAATCTTCTAGAAAGAGAGGATCTCTTGTTAGGATGAGATCCTCTTTTTAGTTTAATGGAGCTTTTGTCCGTTAGGTACAGGGATACCAGGGGTGACCAAGACGATCGCATTATTTTCATCTGATAAGCCTAACACAAGAACCTCAGACATAAAACTGCCTATTTGTTTGGGAGGAAAGTTCACTACAGCGATGACTTGCTTACCAAGTAAGTTTTCTTTCGTATAAAGGTTTGTGATTTGCGCTGATGTTTTTTTTTTGCCAATAGTGGGGCCAAAATCGATTAATAGTTTTAAAGCAGGTTTGCGAGCTTCAGGAAACTCTTGTACGTCAAGGACCGTTCCAACTCTGATGTCAACTTTGGTGAAATCTTCGTAACTAATCATGGATAACTCCTTTAATTTTTAAAGTAAAAGTAGGCCGATATTATAAAAGTACAAAATACGGGAATTTTTATTGGAGCGAAATTTTTGAGTCGATGGATAATATTCAAAATGGTTAAGACTATCAATCCAGGATAGCAAATTTGCAAAATAGGTCCAAGAAAAGAGCAGATCCTCGTGAACTCAAATGTAGAGACAAAGAAGGTGAGTAGTAAGGCTCCTGACAAAATGAATTCATAGCGGATTTTTTCTTTAACAACTTCTTTATGAATAAAATCAGTAAAGGCTGTTATTAAAGCAATAGCCGTTGTTAGGCAAGCTAAGGCAATTGTTATGCAGACAAGAGGTCCGGCATGAGCCCCTGCAATTCTTAGTGTAATAGCAGCTAAGAGTTCATCTTTACCTTGAGTAAGATCCCTGCCATGAAAAGCTGCAAGGTAGCTAAATCCTATGTAAATAATCGCAAGTAAAAAAGCTCCAATTATACTTGCTTTATAGGCTATCCGTATATGTTTTTGAGAGGAAGGGCTGCTTTCTTGTACACGCATTTTAAGAATCGTTAAAATGGTGGAAGAAAAGAAGAAGGCAGCTAACAAGTCCATTGTATTATAGCCTTCTTTTAATCCATGGAAAAATAGGCTTGTGTTGGTGTGACTTATGGTTTGAATATCTGGAGGGGTAGTTAACCCTATAACAATGATGGTAAGAAGAGAAAGGAGTAGTGTGGGGGTTAAAACCCAGCCCAGAAGCGTTAGGATGTGATTTCTTCTTAAGGTAAATAGAAAGATAACCCCACAGCTTAAAGCGCTAAAAAGCATAGGGGATATGCCTAGAAAAGAGCTTTTGATTGTTGTATAAGCTAAGGCGATGCATCTTGGTGTAGATCCTAGAGGCCCTAAAAGAGAGATGATGATTAAAGCTAAGATGAACCCTGGGGCTTTGCCCAGTCTTCCAAAGAAGTTGCGGTAGTTGCCGTCAAATAAGATCATAGAGATAACCCCTATGATAGGCATAATGGCCGCTGTTAAGATTAAGCCTAAGATGGCATAGAAATTTTTGTCTCCTGCGTATTGTCCTAAGGCTAAGGGGAAAATAATATTGCCGGCTCCGAAAAACATGGAGAACATGGCAAGTCCAATCGTTAATGATTGGGATGTAAATACTCTTTTCATTGTGTT
>CANNLR010000104.1 GCA_947505635.1 Chlamydiota bacterium | reverse complement strand
ATTACAGTTTTTGAAGACTGTAATTCTACTCTATCGTTGACTAACATTTTTTCTCCTTACTGTTAGTATTCTTGTGAAGTGCTTCCCGAATTTAAGGAAGCCCCTAAGTCTTTAGCTTAGGGGAGGCTTCACTAGGTTGCTAGTTTTTTGTAAGATGCTAGAGCTATTTTAGACTGTTCTGCATGGTCTACAATGGGGGGTGGATAAGAAGGACATTCTGAATGATGTTTTTCTAGGTGCCATTTATGTATTATATTAGGAGAAATGGCGTTAAGCTCCGGAATCCAACGCTTAATATAAGAGCAATCAGGGTCAAACCTAGAGGCTTGTAACCAGGGGTTGAAAACACGAAAGTAAGGTTGGGCATCACATCCTGTGCTAGCTGCCCACTGCCAATTTCCATTATTGACGGCAGGGTCGTAGTCGATAAGCTTTGAAGCGAAGTATTTTTCTCCCCATCTCCAATCGATGTGGAGATCTTTGACAAGGAAGCTTGCTGTGATCATTCGTGCTCTATTATGCATAAAGCCGGTTTGGTTAAGCTCTCTCATCCCTGCGTCAATGATTGGAAATCCAGTAGTTCCTTCGCACCATCTTTTGAAGGTTTCTTTGTCTAAATTCCAATGTAGATTATTAAATTTAGAGTGAAAAGCTCCTGAAAAAATTCTAGGAAAATAAAAAGCAATACAGGTGAAAAAATCTCTCCAATAAAGAGATCTTATGAGTTCTGAATTAGGTCCTAAAGTCTTCGTGATAGACCAATAAATTTCTCTTATGGAGCAAGTTGTGAATTTTAAGTGACTAGAAAGGTGAGTGGTTGCATCTTTTGCTAGAAAGTCTCTTGAAGAAGCGTAACAGGAAAAGTTTTGGAGATTTTTTAGGATTTCTAAGCCTGCCATTCTTCCTCCTTTTTTTTGAGAAGATCTGCTAGGTAAAACTTTTTGATATAGAGTATTATCTGAAGCAAAAGAAATAGGATCTAAGCAGTAATGCTCATGAGGATTTTCTGTTGGAAGGGGGATAGTTATTTTACAACTATTACGATAGAAAGGAGTAAATATTGTGTAGGGTTTTTTGTCTTTTTTTAAGGTTTCTTCAGGTGAATTTAAAAGAGCATCCTCAAAGGAATGGCAGGGGATATTAAGTTCTTTGCAAGCTTTTAAGATCTTTTGATCTCGAGCAAGACTATAAGGTGTGTAGTCTTTATTGAAGATTACTGCATCAATAGATAGCTCTTTAAAGCACTGTGCAATGATTTTCTCAGGTTGTCCGTAAAAGAGGTGAAGTTTTCCGTTCTTTTTAAGTAATGACTTTTCTAAGTCCTCTAAAGACTCTATCATAAATTGTAAGCAAGAATCACTTCGATAAGAGTTGTGTTCGATCTGATCTTGGGTAAAAATGAAACAGGGGATAACTTTTTTTGCTTTTTCAAGAGCGAAAATTAGTCCAGTGTTGTCTTCTAAACGGAGGTCTCTTCTGAAAATAAAAAGGGCTTTTTTGAAATCTTTTTTCATATATATGATAATAGAGCAGTCTTGATTAAAAGACTGCTCTATATTGAAATTATGAGGATGGCCTTCTTTTACGGTCGGCTTCCATTAGGTAACGCTTTCTTAGACGGATGAAATGAGGGGTAACCTCAATTTGCTCATCATCTTCAATGTAGTCAATAGCCTGCTCAAGAGTAAATTGTCTTGGAGGTACTAAAATAATGTTTTCATCGTTACCAGAAGCTCTTACGTTAGTAAGAGGCTTTCCTCTTGTGACGTTGACGATAAGGTCATTATCTCGGCTGTGTTCTCCTACAACCATACCCTCATACACTTCATCTCCAGCTCCAACGAAAAGGCTTCCTCTTTCTTGAACGCTAAAGCAAGCGTATCCAGTTGCTTTTCCAGGTCCGTTGCAGATAAGAACACCACGAGGACGTCCAGGGATAGGTCCTCTCCAAGGCGTATAACTATCAAATAGAGAAGTTAGAATACCAAGCCCTCTAGTCACAGTCATGAAGTCGTTACGATATCCCATAAGACCTCTTGTAGGCATTAGGAACTCTAAACTTGTTATGTTGTGTTCGTTGGTTTCTAAAGAACGCATTTCCCCTTTTCTGCGAGATAGTTCTTCGATAACAGCCCCTGAAAATTCTTGAGGCACTTCGATATGAACTGTTTCAAGAGGTTCATTATCTACGCCGTCAACTTTTTTCAAGATAACTTTTGGCTTAGAAAGAATGAATTCATAGTTTTCTCGACGCATAGCTTCGATTAGAACAGCAAGGTGAAGTTCTCCTCGTCCGCAAACGCGAATAGCATCATCCTTTCCTTCTACTTCTTCGATTTTCAGCGAGATGTTAGCTCTTTTTTCTAGCATTAGCCTGTCACGAATTTTATTCATGGTTACATGCTTGCCATCTCTTCCTACCATAGGTCCATTATTTACCATCATCTCTATAGAAAGAGTTGGTTCAGCTAGCATGATAGGGGGGAGTTGTACAATATGACTTGGATCACACAATGTATCTCCGATCACAACCTCGGGAATTCCAGATAAGCTGACGATGTCGCCTACACTGCCTTCTTCCATTTCAATCTTCTTTAACCCTAGATATCCTTCGATACGGACGATCTTGTGTTGAGTAGGATGACCATTTTTGTCTACACGAGTGAGGGTTTGTCCCTTTTTGATAGAGCCTTCTAGGATACGACCACAAGCTTGTCTTCCAACAAAGTCATCATAGCTTAAGGTTGCAGCTTGCATAAGAAAGGGGAGGTCTGGATTGCCGGGAGGAAAAGGAACTTTCTCTACAATAAGTTCAAAAAGAGGAACCATATCAACTCTAGGATCGTTGATTTCTTTTGTAGCAAATCCACTAAGTCCTGATGCATAACAAACAGGGAAATCTAATTGCTCATCTGTAGCGCCAAGTTCGACGAATAGGTCAAATGTGAGGTTGAGGGCTCTATCTGGATTTGCGTGAGGGCGATCAATTTTGTTAAGAACAACAATAGGGCTAAGACCCATTTTCAACGCTTGAGAAAGAACAAAACGGGTTTGCGGCATAGGTCCTTCTTGAGCATCTACTAAAAGTAGTACGCAGTTAACCATTCCTAAAACTCGTTCCACTTCGCCTGAAAAGTCAGCATGTCCAGGAGTGTCGATAATGTTGATTTTGTAGTCTTTGAAATAAATACTTGTATGTTTAGCAAAGATCGTGATTCCACGCTCTTTTTCTTGATCATAGCTATCCATCGCTCTTTCGGAGACTTTTTCGTTATCTCTAAAGATGTTAGATTGTTTTAAAAGACTGTCGAGCATGGTTGTTTTGCCATGATCGATGTGGGCAATAATGGCGATATTTCTAATTTTTTCTGGCTTAAATTTTCCGGTATCCATAAGTTCCTCGTTCAATTAATGACGGTATTGTAGAAGAACCTATGTTAAATATCTATAGAATAACGCAGTCAGATTGTTAAAATAGATTTTTTTAAAATTGTCTTAAAGGGTTTGGTCTAAGGGGAAGTCCTAAATTTTTGTTTTAGGTTTTTTTCTTGCAATATTGCTCTATCTGCAAGACACTCATAACCGTATTAAATGAGTATAAGGAAGCGATGTATGGGTGAAAACCTCAAAGCAGAAAGACTACCTTCTTTCCCTATAGGGGTGGATGATTATAAGGAAATGATTGACAAGAAATGCATCTACATAGACAAAACACTTTTAATTAAAGAGTTTTGGAAAGATGATGCTAAAGTAATCCTTGTGACTCGTCCTAGACGCTTTGGAAAGACGATTACCCTTTCTATGTTGCGGTATTTTTTTGAAAAATCAGAAGAGTCCAATACTTATCTTTTTGAAAAATCAAAAATTTGGCAAGAGGAGGGTTTTTCTAAAATACAAGGAACGTTTCCTGTTATTTTTATTTCCTTTAAAGATATCAAATACAATACATGGGAAAAATCTTATGCAAAACTTAAAGATCTTCTTAAGAATGAAGTCGATCGGATAATTACTCCCATTCTTAATAAACTTATTCCGTCGGAAAGGCTTAAGTATGATGAAATTATGAATTTTACTCAAAGCGCGGATGAGAGTCGAATTTTAATTAACTTCATTAGTAGTTTAAAATTTATTACGCAAGTTTACGAAAGAGCATGCGGAAGTAAAACGATTATTTTGATTGATGAGTATGATACACCCATTACTTGTTCTTATGAAAATAAATTTTATGATGACATGATAGAATTTATGCGCAATTTATTGTCTGAGTGTTTAAAAGATAATACTCATTTACAAAAAGGCTTTATGACAGGTGTTGTTAGAACAGCTAAGGATGGTATTATTTCCGGTTTGAACAATCCTAAAATTTGTACGATGCTTGATGGTGGTTTTGCTGATAAATTTGGTTTTACGGAAGAAGAGGTCCATTATTTACTTCAGATAGCTAATCGCTTAGAACAAAAAAATAAAGTGAAAGATTGGTACAATGGGTATATTGCTGGAGTCAAGTGTCTGTCAGACCCCGACACAGCGCATCTTTCTTCTCGAGTTTATAATCCCTGGTCGATTTTAAATTATTTAGCAGGTCCGGCAAAACGTCCAGAAACTTATTGGGCCAATACAGGCAGCACGCTTTTACTAGAAAGATTGATTTCTGAAGCAAATCAAGAAACGCAAGATGAATTAAGGCTTTTGCTGGAAGGAAAATATCTTAAAAATAAAGTGATTAATGAAGATGTTATTTTGTTAGATCTTGATCAGAAGCAGCATGAACCGTGGAGTTTTCTTTTTTTTGCAGGCTATATAACCGCAGTAGATTACACATTTAAAAACAAATACTACTACAAGTTGAAGACTCCAAATAAAGAGATTTTAGAGTTGTATAAAAAATTAGCACTTAATGCTATAAATAAAAAATTTTCCCCTCTTCAATTGAGAGATTTACACCAAGCATTGTTAGATGGAAACGTTTGCAAATTTAGTGAGCTTTTGGAGCTATTTGTGCAAACGTTTTGTAGCTCGCACGACCTTCGTCACAGTGATCTAGAAAGAAGTCTCCATCTATTTGTTCTAGGCCTTTTAGCTTCTCTTTCAGAAAGTTACACGATTGATTCTAATTTGGAAACCGGAAAAGAACGCTGCGACATCATGCTGTGTCCTCATTTTTCTAATTCTCAGGCAAAAGGTATCCTAATTGAATTTAAAAAAGGAGGGAAGAAGGAGCTTGAAGCTCTTGCTAATGAAGCTATTTTACAAATTAAAGAGAACTCTTATCAAACTCGTTTTCGTAAATTAAAATACCAAGGCCCTATTCTTTGTTACGGTATTGCATCTTACAAAAAAGAGCTTCTTGTAAAATTAGAGACTATTTTCTAGTCTCTTTTTAGAAATCTAGACTGGTGGCTCTTTAGGAAGAATTGTGTAATAAGTGGCGTTATAGGATACTCTACAAGCTGAATAAATAAAGGATGTCAAGCTGAGAAACATTACAAGTTCTTTTACAGGAAAATCTTCACTATGCATGGTTTGTGGAAGGCAAAGGGCTAGGACGCCTAAAGCTGCTGTAGCGGCAGTGCCTTCTTGCGCCATTTTGAAAACTTCTTTTGTTGTTTCTCTGGATGTCGGCGTGTTGCGGTACATGTTTGTTAAAGCTAGCGCAGTTAGTGTTGTGGCTGTAACCGCAAGAGGGATAGTTATTGTGCGATCCGTTTTGCTTACGGTGTCGTAAGTTGATCTTATTATATTTTGATCTACTGGTTTTGTCTTAAGAAAATTAAACATTTTAGTTCCTTATTTTTCTGTTAATTATATTTTAAATTTATGGAAATAATAAGCTTGGGTTTGATAAAATGTCAATTTGCATTGTTTTTTTTAATTTGCGCAGGCTCATTCTAACGGGCTATTTAATAAGGTTGAAAAATAGAAGGGGTAGGTCTATGATCTTTCATTAGGTGGCTTGAGGATATTAAGGGGGCTGTATGAAAGGATTTATCGATGATGATTCAAATATTTTCGAAGAAGCGGCTACACAAGCTTCTGCTAATCTTTTAGAGTCAAAAACAGCTCAGCTAGCTGATATCTTAGGGGATAAATTAGAGACTGCTTTTCATAAACAGACCTCTACTTTGATTTTACATGATATAGCTAAAATCGTCTCAGAGCATTCTCCTATTGACCTAGCCTATGCCGCTTCAAGGCTCCCTTCTCAAGAACGAATTGTTCTTTATAGTAATTTTTTCGATCTATTTGCTAAAATTGATTTTTTAATCAACACAGACACGCAGACTAGAGTTGCGATATTTAGGCAGATCTCTGATGAAGAGGTAAAAAGCCTTGTAGAGAGTATGCCTCCAGATGAGGCATTTTGTGTTTTGGAAGATATTTCAGAAAGAAGATTTAGAAGGGTTTTAGATCTTCTAGACCCTAAAAAAGCGACTAGAATTAGAGAAATTAAAAAGCATCAAAGAAACACTGCGGGTCGACTGATGACTAACGAGTTT
>CANNLR010000103.1 GCA_947505635.1 Chlamydiota bacterium | reverse complement strand
TTAGGAGTTTAAGTTATGAATAAACCTCTTTATAAAAGAGTTTTGCTGAAGTTATCTGGCGAGGCTCTCATGGGAGAGCAGTTTTTTGGTATAGAGCATCTTGCTTGTAAAAAAATTGCTCTTTCTATTAAAGAGGTTTATGCATTAGGTCTTGAAGTGGGTGTTGTTGTTGGTGGCGGCAATATCTTTAGAGGTTCTCAAGCTGCCGAATTCGAATTTTCTCGCACGCCGGCAGACCACATAGGAATGCTAGCTACCACAATTAATGGTCTTGTATTACAACAATCTTTAGCAGCTCTTGGTGTTGAAAGTCGC
Organism: Chlamydiota bacterium; assembly: GCA_947505635.1. Classification (GTDB taxonomy): domain Bacteria; phylum Chlamydiota; class Chlamydiia; order Chlamydiales; family Rhabdochlamydiaceae; genus CAIJXB01. The sequence goes on along the minus strand of CANNLR010000103.1, from coordinate 6,187 downwards.
GTGATGAGCGCCCTTGGAGATGCCGTTGTAGAAAAATATGTATGGAGTCATGCTATGGACTACATGCAAAAAGGGATTGTAGTTATTTTTGTGGGAGGTACTGGGAATCCTTACTTTACTACAGATACAGCTGCGGCACTTCGTGCCAGTGAAATGCAAGCAGAAATTATTTTGAAAGCGACAAAAGTAGATGGCATATATAGTGATGATCCTAAAAAAAATCCACTAGCAAAGAAGTATCTTTCTCTTTCTTATACAGAAGTTTTAACGAAACGGTTGAATGTTATGGACGCAGCTGCTATAGCTCTGTGTAGGGAGAATCAAATTCCAATTTATGTATTTAACCTATTTGAAGAGGGTTCCTTAAAGAAAGCTATATGTTTTCTAGAAGGTGGAACTCTTGTGACAGGAGACAATGAATGAGTGTTACAGACCAAGCAAAAACAAAAATGTTAGCCGCTCTTGATCATTTCAAGATAGAGCTTAAAAGTTTACGAACAGGAAGAGCTAGCTCTTCAATGTTAGATCATGTGCTTATTGAAGTATATGGAACGCAGATGCGCATTAAAGAAGTTGCAAACGTTACAACTCCAGAAGCAAGGGTATTGATTATAACTCCTTTTGATCCGCAAACTGCAGGATCCATTTGCAAGGGAATTGAAAAAGCTAACTTAAATCTTCGTCCTATATTAGATGGTAACATAGTTCGTATACCTGTTCCTCCAATGGATGAGTCTGTTAGAAAAGAGATGGTCAAGCAAGGAAAGAAGAAAGCTGAAGAAGCAAAGGTTTCTGTTAGAGAGATACGTCGTAAGCAAAATGAAGTTGTTCGTAAGCAGAAAACGGATGGGGACATTGCTGAAGATCAGGTGAAAAAATTTGAAAAAATGATCCAAGAGTACACCGATCAATACGTAAAAGAAGTGGATGATTTGATGCATGCAAAAGAAAAAGAAATCATGACAGTTTAAGCTTGCGTAAAAATCGCAGATTGCGATAAGATGTAGCCACTTTACTAGACAATATCGAGTAAAGTGCCCGGTGAGAGGGTGGTGCCCTTAAATCGGATGAAGCCATACAGTTTATGGCCCCATCGTCTAGTCTGGTCTAGGACACCAGGTTTTCATCCTGGTAACAGGGGTTCGAATCCCCTTAGGGTCAAAATAACCACGAGACTTTAGCTCAGTCGGTAGAGCATCTCACTTTTAATGAGAGGGTCGATGGTTCGAGTCCATCAAGTCTCAAAGTCTAAGCACTCAGGTTTCCTGAGTGCTTTTTTTATAGATGAAATGCACTTTTATGCTATTCTTTCTCCAACTTAAAATCTTATTATTTCCGTTTCAAGGATTCTCGATGAACAATTGTTCCATTCCTGGGTATAATGCAATGTATTACATAATGGCTCAATCTGTTAAGGAAGGAGTCACGAATAGTATTCCCTTTAAAAGTGTTATAACGACCATCAATCAAGTTGCTCATAGCCTTTTTACTAAGACAATCTTAGTAAAATCTGGGGGTTGCTTTTTAGTGGATGAGAGCAACATACAGCAAATAGCAGATCTTTATATAGAGCATAGGGTTAAGGTTCCTGAGGGCGCTGATTTTCTAAAAGAGAGGATAAGAAATAGATTTTTGCAAGATCTCAAGCTCTCTCAACAGATTATTAAAGAATTAAATGAGCAATACGGCACGAAAGTTGAACTTTGTGTATGTTTGAAAAAAGGACCTAATTTAGGTGCAGTTCGTTTTGCAGCAGCAGGTGTGGGCAAAGAATCAATAATTTTGTACTCTCCAATTAGGCGTATTATAGATGAGGTGCCAGAGGCTAAGGATCTTCAAGAGGTAGAAAAAGAAGATTTGCAATTTTGGAATACAATTACACCTAGAAGAAGGCATGTCTTAGCTCATGAATTCTCTCATATTAGACATCATGATCCTTTAAGCAAGGCAGCAATCAGAGTTGTGGCTTGTGTAGCTGCTATTGTTATGTGGTTACCGGCTATGAGCTTGTCTTATGGGATAGTTTCTACATTTTACACGTTTTCTCGTTGCTTTATAGTTCAAAGTAGTTTTTCCTTGCTGCGAATATTTTGGAGTAGAGCTATGGAAATGAGAGCTGATAAAGAATCGATGGATTGTTTAGGATCGAATGATGGTGCGGTAGCTTTACTTTCTATACTTGAGAAAATGGGAGGGGGAGAACGTGATATTGATCATCCTTCTCCATCTATTAGATTAGAAGCTGCTAAAAAATGGAAAAAAGATCCTACCGTTATGCACTGTTGTATATAGAAATCAGGTGGTTGATGAGAAGAAATCCAGAGGGACGCAGAATGTTAAAATCTGATGAAATGAATATTATTTTAAAGGCTCATAGAAAAGCTGTAGAGGCGGCTATTGAGGGGGGATTTCCTCCTCCTTAGTGCTCTCTTCCGTTAAAATGAGACGCAAATTCACGGAATGAGGAGCATTTTGCGTGATATTTCTTAGTAATTAATTATTTGTTGCTTTTGTAATGTTGTTTTTAAGCGTCATTAAACACCCTAATGCACTTTATAAGAAGCGTTAATCGATAAAAAATTCAAGATTTCTTGACAATTATTGAGTAGAAGTGTTATTTATTAGGTAATGCTCGTTTTGAGCATCTCTAGGTTAGGTAAGGCTGTTTAAAGAAGGCGTTATGAAAAAAAATCCAATTCAACTTCTACCTCTACCGGTTGAGAGAACTTTAAAGAAGTTTGGATCCGATATTCGAATTGCACGTTTGAAACGTGGCTTTACCATTGAAATGATGGCCCAAAGAATTGGCATTCATAGGTCAACCTATAGCAAGATGGAGAAAGGGGATCCAATGGTTGGGTTAGGCGCTTACGCAGCCGTATTATTTTCTTTAGGTTTTGGGACCCCTTTAGGTGATTTAATTGACCAGCGCAATGATGATACGGGCTTGTTACTCAATTTAGAGAAGCTGCCCAAAAGAGTTCGGCTAAAGAAAAATCCTCAGGGGTTATGAACAGACAAATAAAAGTTTATATTGGCGATGTAAAAAAACTTGTGGGAACCTTGTTTTTCAATGCATCGGGTAATCGAGAAAGTAGTGGCTTTGAGTATAGTTCTGAGTGGATCGAATCTAGTAAAAGCTTCGAAATCGATCCAGAGCTTCCTCTTGGGTATGGACGCCTCTTTCGATCAAAAAAAGAGTGGAGATCAGTTTTTCATGGCGCCATTGCTGATTCGGAGCCCGATGGATGGGCCAGGCAAGTGATTTTGCGAGCTAGCGGTAAAGATCGAAAGGAAAAGAAAGATCGTGGGATTTCTATTGTTGATGACCCATTGACTTCTTTAGATTTTCTTTTGTCTGTTGACGATTTTTCTCGAATTGGAGCGCTTAGATTTCAGGACGAAAATGGAGAGTTTCAACGAGAAGCAGGAAAGGGACGAACAGCTCCGCCTCTTATTGAACTTGATTCTTTATTGCATGCAACTCGAGCGGTTGAAACTGATACGGAAACAGCTGCCGATTTAGAATACCTGCGTGGCAGAGGAACTTCACTTGGAGGATTAAGACCTAAATGTACAGTTATTGATCAAGATGGCTCTTTGTCGATTGGAAAATTTCCAAGTGTTCGTGATTCTTATTCCGTGACAAAAGGTGAAGTGTTGGCTTTGCGAGTAGCAGCTGCAGCAGGGATCCAAGCTGCTGAGGCTCGTATAGTAGAAAGTGATGGAGCTTCGATTGCTTTGATTAAACGTTTTGATCGAGGACTGCGTGGTGAGCGCATTCCTTATCTTTCAGCCGCAACTCTTCTCGGTATAGAGGACAGCTACCAAGTCCACACTTATACAGAAATTGTTGATGCTCTCAAGCGATACAGCCCAGACTATCGAGCTGATGCGGAAGAGTTATGGCGCAGGATTGCACTGACAATTTTAATTACCAATGTTGATGATCATATGCGCAATCATGGCTTTTTGTATGTGGCGAAAAATCAATGGCGTCTTTCCCCAGCTTTTGACATCAATCCCTTTCCTGATAAACGAAAAGTACTTAAAACCTGGATAGCGGAATCAGTGGGTGATGCAGCTAGTATTCAGTCATTAATGGATGTTGCTCCTTATTTCGGTATTGCACCCAGACGTGCTTGTGAGATCCTTTCTACTGTTGAGGGAGCGGTTGATCGTTGGCGGCAAATCGGAAAAGATATTGGTATGAAGGCTTCAGAACTTAATGCGTTCGAAACAGCTTTTGAGCATGAAGAGCGGCTTTCTGCACGTCGAATCATTGGACTAATGAAGAAATAATTTCATGCTGGCTTAGTATTCTTGTTAAAGAATTATATTTTCAATAGCCATTAAAATGTCTTGAATGCTAAATATCTTAATAGATATTTATTTGCCTCTTGCGGATTCAGCTTATATTCTAGACAGCTCGATGCCTGAATCCGGTATAGGTAAAATAATAGCAAAAAAAGAGCACAGAAAGCCACTTTTCATAGAAGATGAGGAAATTTGGGAACAGATACAGAGGGATGCAGAATGTCAAAATCTGACGAAATGAATATTATTTTAAAGCTCATAGAAAAGCTGTAAAGACGGCTATTGAGACAGCAGCTCGGACTCGAACTTCTCTTGTGTCTTGTGAAAATGGAAAAGTAAAAATGGAAAAACCAAAGATAAAGTTTATGGGCTATGCTCCTGTAGATAATCCTAAAAAGAGAAAATTTTTGGTTACTAAAAATACTCGATCCAAGAAATAACTTTCATGGTGCGATCATAGCCCTCTTGAATGGCGCTAGTTAATATGGAAATTCCTTTCGCTTCGCATATAGATAAAAAAGTTATTTTCTGTAACAATAACCTGCAAAAAATAACCGAATTTTTACGAGAAAGAATATGTTCAATATAATATTTCATGAAATACATGCGTCTACAATGCTAGCAGCGAAAGAAGTAGATGCAAGTAGAGCTAATTCTTTGGATCAAATAAAAGTGCAGAAAGTTTTTACCGAGGCACAGAACTTGGAGAGAGTGCACCAATATCGCGAAGGTGAAGAATGGTATATGAATGGGCCGCATTTTACTAGGGATCCGAAGTTGCACTCTTTCGATCCTATATCGCGATTCTTGATAGGGTTTGGAAGATATTTATTGCCTCATCGCTATTTTTATGATGCAAATTCGGATAAACTTCAAAAGGTATGTGATGATTTAGAGAGTATTGTAAGATCAGACATACCGGTTTATATAAACGAAGATGAGGATTTGAGTAACGGAGGAGAGGTCTACCTTGAAGTCGTGCGATTGAAAACTAGTTTGGCATCCTCAAGAAACGATGGCTTTGAAATAGTTTGGAAGGACCTTGATCACGGGAGGTCATACATGAAGATTACTCTCAAAGATCCACCGTTTTCAAAAATCGTTCCAATTGGTAGGAGCAGGAGTCAATTTCAGATGCAACGTAGAAATAAGCACATTACAAACCTTGGTTTGCAAGAAGCTCTTATAGATTTACATCTGGCTAGAATTGCTGGGCTTGCAGCTACTGTGGGATTGTCTTATTTGCTGTATAAAAACTCGAAGTAGAAATTTCAAAGGCAGTTGTGATCTTCTATAGAGGAAAAGAGTTCGCTTGTTTTTATGCAAAATGTCCCTATTTGATTTGGAGATTTCATTCTGCTATGCTAGCATCCTCCAAAAAAAAATGGAGTAACTATGAAGCTGTGCGTTTTTTTATGTGTCTTAAGTATCTTTTCTTCGGCGATCTCAAATGAAGCATCTAAAGAAGAAATGGCTGTTCATGAGTTACTAGTGAATCGAGGTTTGATTTTAACTTTTGTGTCTCATCCAAAAACGCAAGAGTTTTTTATGACTCAGCAACAAAAACAAGATGAGTTTTATCGAAGTCATGATACGGAGATGCAAGTATTCTTAAAACAATATCCTGATAGCAAGGAAGCTAGATGGATGGATTGGCCTCATACAATGCAAATTGCCAACTTTAAAATTCTGCATAAAGAAATCGTCATCCCTTTTCTTAGATGGGGGGTTGCTAACCTTTATGGCATAGAAGATTCTAAATTGGTGGGGGACTTGCAAGAGTTTCAAGTTCGTTTATTTGCAAACTTTTTATCTAGAGAAGGGATTCTTCTAGGGGATGAAACGTTGGAAGCAGACCTTATTGATTTCT
>CANNLR010000102.1 GCA_947505635.1 Chlamydiota bacterium | reverse complement strand
TCAGTATAGATAGAATAGGGGCGTCCGTTGGACTACTTGAAATCACTCTTATCATAAAATTATATTTACCTGTATGCGCAGTGTTGTTTTTTGTTTAAAATAGGATTAAGCTCAAAATAGTTTACAATACCTGTAGTAAAAAAAACAACTCTTTAGTCATCCCTATCCAAATGTGCTCATATATCACCATAGGAAGTTAAATCTGCAGCTCTATTTAAAGACAGAATTAGTGAGTAGATAAAATGGGTTTCCCAGGATCTCAAAAACAAAAACGTCAACTAACTAACCCTCTTTGAGAGTTGTATAATAAAATTATTTCTAAATTTTTCAAAAAATACACTTTAAAAAAATTTGAAGACATCTTATCTGGAATTTATTGTCCTTTTAAGATATGCTTTTTTCCTAAAATGGAGATCAGAGAGATGGAAAGGATACAAGGGAATAAAATTCACTTTACAAGTCTTGGCTGCGCAAGGAATCTTGTCGATACAGAAGTGATGATAGGGATCTTATTAAGAGCAGGTTACGAGGCAACTTCTAAAGCAGAAGAAGCTGATTTTTTAGTCGTAAATACCTGTGGTTTTTTAGCTTCTTCTAGAGAAGAGTCTTGTAACACGATAGATCAATTGATTTTAGAAAAAAAGCCTGGAGCCAAGATCGTTGTTGCCGGCTGTATGGTGCAAAAGCATCAACAAGAGCTTTCTGCTAGGTTTTCAGATATACATTATTACCTTGGTTCCGGAGATGTAGAAAAGATTCTAGAAGCAATAGAAACTCCAGAAGCTGGAGAGGCTATAACGACAGCAAGAAGCTATCTTCAGTCCGGAGAAGTTCCAAGACAAGTTTCTACCCCTAAACATTTTGCTTATTTAAAGATTGCAGAAGGATGTGCAAAACAGTGTGCTTTTTGTATTATTCCTAAAATCAAAGGTCCTTTAAAAAGTAAATCTATTGAGCAGGTGCTGAAAGAATTTAATATCCTTTTAGATCAAGGCGCTTTTGAAATTATCCTAATTGCGCAAGATCTTGGAGATTTTGGTAAGGACACGCGAGAAAAAAAAAATCTAGAAATGTTATTAGAAGAAATGTGTAAGACAGATCGTCCTTTTTGGCTTCGCCTACTTTATCTATATCCAGATGAAATCACAGATGAACTGATCACAATCATTCAAAAAGACTCTCGTATTTGTAGATATTTAGATATGCCTATCCAGCATATTAACAATGAAATCTTAAAATCCATGAAGAGAAAGACCTCTAAAGAGCAAATCATCGATACAATTAATAAATTACGAAAAGCTGTTCCTGACATTGTAATTAGAACTAGCTTAATGGTAGGCTTTCCAGGAGAAACAGAAGAGCAATTTCAAGAACTTATGAGTTTTGTTAAAGAGTTTGCTTTGGATAATATCGGTATCTTCACGTACTCCATGGAAAAAGAGTCTGCCTCTGCAGAATACGTAGATCATATTTCTGAAGAGATTAAAGATAGACGTTATCAAATGCTAGCTAAGGCTCAGCTAGAAACGTTACAAAAAAGAAACAAGAAATGGATAGGAAGAAAGTTGTCTGTAATCGTTGAAGGGTATCATCCAGAATCAAGATTCTTGATGAGAGGACGGCACTATGGCCAGTGTCCTGAAATCGATGGACAGGTAATCATTAACGATGGGCGTAAGGTAACAGCTTTTGGGCAGCTTTATGAAGTAGAAATCACAGAAGTCGCTGATTATGACCTCATAGGAAAAGTGGTAGCTTCTATAGAGCTAAAAAAACCACAACCTGTCTCTAAACCGCTAGCCCTTGTGTAATCAAAATGGAAAAAAAGGTTTTTTTAAAAAAAGATAAAGAAAGATTTATCAAACAAAATCGACATCCCTGGATTTTTTCCGGCGCTATAGAATCTTTTCCTGAAGGGTTTTCTTCAGGAGAGATAGCTTCTTTATATAGCCATGGAGGAGAATTTTTAGCGATTGCCTATTTCAATATAGAGAATTCCTTATCAGGAAGAATTCTATCTTTTGAGAAAAAACCTATAGAGAACATCTTACAAGAAAACATTAGACAATCTTTTTCCTTTCGAAAAGAATTATTTAATCTTTCCGAAACAAATTGCTTTCGATGCGTTAATGCAGAAGAAGATGGCTTGCCGGGCCTTATTGTCGATCTGTATGACAATATCGTTGTCATACAAATTAACACGCTAGGAATGGATAAATTACGATCTTTCATAGTAGATGCTTTGATTAAAGAGCTCTCTCCTCGTTCCATTTATGAAAAATCTAACTCATCGTCTCGCTTACAAGAAGGATTAGAAAAACAAGAAGGGCTTCTCTATGGAGAGGAGGTTTCTGATGTTGTTGTAAAGGAGAATGGAATTTTATTCGCAGTCTCTATTACAGAAGGACAAAAAACAGGTTTTTTCTTAGATCAAAGAGAGATGCGTAAAAAGATAGGGGAGCTATCTAAAGATAAAGCTGTTTTAAACTGTTTTTCTTACTCAGGAGGCTTTTCTCTTTTTGCTTTAAAAGGTGGAGCTAAGGAAGTAACAAGTGTTGATAGCTGTTTAAAGGCTGTTGAACTTGCTGTAACAAATACAGAGTTAAATAATTTTTCTGTAGATAAGCATCATATCGTTCGAGATGACGTTTTTGCTTTTTTAGAAGAAGAAGACCTTTCAACTTATGATCTAATCATCCTAGACCCTCCTGCCTTTGCTAAAAAAAGGCAAGACATAGAACCAGCTTCTCGCGGCTATAAACAACTCAACCAAAGCGTGTTTGAAAGATGTAAGAAAAACACTCTTCTTTTGACTTGTTCTTGTTCTTACTTTATCGATGATTCTTCCTTTAAACAGATTCTTTTTCAAGCAGCCTCTGCTGCTAAACGGGAAGTGAAGATTCTGCAAAGTCATATCCATGCGTTAGACCATCCCATTTCCCTATATCATCCAGAAGGGGATTATCTAAAAAGCTTTCTTCTTTGGATTGTTTAAGAGACGTAAATTTCCTTCACCTTGTTTTTTATTAGCAAAAAAAACCTTTAAAATGCATGGTGAAGATAGTAAGTAAATCAGAGGTTACTTATGAAATTTAAGTTCATTAAGCTTTCAGATCCTTATTATAAAGGTGCAAGAATGCTTCGTTGGGAAGCATTAGAAAAACCGATGGGTATTCCCCCAGAGGTTGTACTTTCTCCAGAAGATAACGCTAATATTCAATTGGTAGCTTTAGAGAAAGATCATATTGTCGGTTGTGTCCTTTGCTATCCCCAATCCGAAAAAGAAGGCAAAGTCTTCGACTTTGTTTTAAGTAAGGAAGGGAAGGGCCTTGGAAGACAAATGATGAGCAAGCTAGAAGAATTTTTACAACGTAGAGGTCTTTCTCACCTATATGTAATTGCCAAAGAGGACCTTTGTGAGATGTACTCTCATTTAGGATATTCAAGAGAAGGGGAGTCCTTTGAAGAATATGGAGTCCTCTATCAGAAGATGGGAAAATATTTTTCTTCTTCTTCTTAAAAGATTACTATCAAAAAACAACCCCTTTTCGATAGATTAAGTAGTAACACTAATCATCAAGAAAAGGGGTTTTATGTCCATTGAACAACTAAGAAAGCTGCTAGGAGAAAGGTCTGATTATCTGCTTTCTCATGTTTGCAAAACAATTCCTAAAGAAAAGCTTCATATCCCTGGCCCTGATTGGGTAGATAGAATCTTTTCTCCATCCGATCGCAACATTAGAGTTCTAAAAAGTCTGGAGCAGATGTTTTCCCACGGAAGACTCGCTAATACAGGGTACCTTTCTATCCTTCCTGTAGATCAAGGAATCGAGCATACAGCTGGCGCATCATTTTCTAAGAACATCGACTACTTTGATTCGGAAAATATCATAAAATTGGCCATAGAAGGTGGTTGCAATGCTGTTGCTACCACATTAGGTGTGTTAGGCTCTGTTGCAAGAAAATATGCTCATAAGATTCCACTAGTCCTTAAGTTGAATCATAACGAGCTTTTAACTTATCCTAATAAATATGATCAGGTGATGTTTTCTGATGTAGAGCAAGCTTATGATATGGGATGCGCTGCTGTTGGAGCCACAATCTATTTTGGCTCTCCAGAAAGTGATCGACAAATCGTAGAAGTTAGTAGAGCCTTTGCTCAGGCTCATGATCTTGGAATGGCAACGATTTTGTGGTGCTACCTTCGCAATAATGCCTTTAAAGTAGGGGATACAGATTATCATGAAGCTGCAGACCTTACGGGACAAGCTAATCATCTTGGGGCAACTATCGGGGCAGATATCGTCAAGCAAAAGCTTCCAACAAATAATGGAGGATTTAAAGCTCTACATTTTGGTAAGCAAACAGAAGAGATGTATACAAAACTTTCTTCCCCTCATCCTATAGATCTTACAAGATACCAAGTAGCAAATAGCTATATGGGAAGAATGGGCTTGATCAACTCTGGAGGAGCTTCAGGTAAAGATGATCTAGTTCAGGCTGTTGAAACAGCTATTATTAATAAAAGAGCTGGCGGAGTAGGACTTATCACGGGACGAAAAGCATTCCAAAAACCTCTTAAAGAAGGAATAGAGATCTTAAATGCCATACAAGATGTATATCTTTGCAAAGAAATCGGCCTAGCTTAACAAATAACATTTCTCAAGCCCCCTTAGACTTTTTTTGATAGGGGGGCTTATGTTTTTTTTGAGACTCATCGAAAAAGTAGTAGAAAAAAATTCTCTTGTCATGCAATTCTTTAAAAGAAATTAACAATTTTCAAAAGGATTCTTATCATGAGCATACCAAAAGCTTTCGGTGTTGACAATCTAACTTTTGCCCCGGCCCCCCATCGAGAAAAAAATGCTTGCGTCTGTTGTTCAGATGGCGCAGAAGTAGTGATTCATGCAAATAACTATCAAGATGATCATAGAGTAATTCCTGCCAATGATCCCGACAGCAATAAGGGGATAGTAACAAGATGTTGTCATTTATTTACAAAGCTTTGTTGCCGACCAAATGTGGAAGAAAAAGCTGCAAAAAAAATCGTCCTTCAACAAGAGCAAGATCGAAAAGCCTATGAAATACTTTCTAGAGATATAGTTAATAGATTTGGCCCTGAAATAGCTGACTTAATTCTCCCTAAACAAGAGGGACCTTTACTCGGAAAGACTGTGAAAGACGTTGTTACAGAAGCTGAACGACATCAACTACAACAACTAGCAGAAAGACCTGTGGATGCCTTAGTAAAAAAAGAAGGAATTTCGAGAGAAGAATCTACTTCATCAAAAAGCCCCTCTACTACCAAAAGGAATAACGCTAGTAAGTTTTTGAGTAAGTATACCCAAGCTCCAGTTACTGTGATTAGACCCTCCCTGGGAGATGACACGGTTGATATCTCTCCATTCGATCCTGCAAAAATAGCCGCTATCCTATCGCATGCAACAGCAGCAAGCCCAAGTCAAATAGCTGAAATAACTCAAGAAGTATCTCAAGAGGTTACGACTAAACAATTACCTAACGGTCTTATCGCAACAACAACGATCAACAAAATAGTGTATACCAAAATTTTTGATAGAAATATCCCAATTATTCCTCCTTCTACTCCTACTAATCGGCGAACCTCTCCTAACCAGCGAAGCCATTTAGAATTGACACAGACCGCTTCGATAGAAGAACTAAATTGATTGAATTACCTTCTTTTAGAGTCTGCTTGCCAAGGATAAGGAGTTTTAGCGGGAGGAGCTTTCCCATCTCCACCTGGAGGTGGGATAACTTTCTTAAGAAGGCCCCCAAAAGGGCCTATGGCATCAGACAGGGCTTTACTTTGCCAAAGAAGTAGCGCTGTAATCTTAGAAGTAGCTGTGCCACTTTTTATTTTTATGTCTTGTAAAGTCCCTGTAATAGGGATTTTAAGGACATAATTATCAGGGAGCTCTTGTATGCCGAAAGCCTCTTTTAGCGCTTGCGCAGTAAGCCCAAATATCATATTTACGGAATTGTTAGGCAGATTAACTTCTCCCCAAAGAGCTACATCATAAGCTTTATCTAAAAGAATCTCGGTTCTTTCTACATCAACAACCCCTTGTTTTACATGTAGATCCATTGGAGCAATCCAGATTTGTATTTCTTTTCCTTCGGGTTCCTTAGACTTTAGCTGTCTAAGAAAAGAAACCATAGCTCCTTTATTTTTACAGTAAAGTTTTCCAAAGTCCATTCTCATGGAAGGGATTTGGATTTTAGAAAGATCCATTGAGTTCAAAGGAAAAGAAAATCCTTGAGAAGAAATGGTAACAGTTAATGGCGTTGGAGAAAAAAGAGATTGAACGGAAGAAGCATTGAGTTGACTGAGAAGGAATTTACCTAATTCTGCCGTAAGTAAGACATCTGCTTTTAAATCTTTTGCAAGCTTTAAAGATCCAGACTCCATTACTCCTCCAAAATCTAAATGAGCTTTAGAAGATTGTAAATTAAAAGCTATGGGTCCTGCAGCATTTTGTAAGGAAACGTCAAGAGTTGCCT
>CANNLR010000101.1 GCA_947505635.1 Chlamydiota bacterium | reverse complement strand
TTAAAACATTTGCTTAATAGTTGTGGGTAACGACAAGGTAACCAAGTCCAATTGTGGCGACTTTAGCCTGACACGAACGGATTTTAGTTGATAATGAGTGGGGAGAAAGAGTTTTTTGAAAAGCATTTGTAATCTGAGATAGATGGGTTTTTTCAAGAACAGGTTTTTTTGTTTTTAAAACTTCTAGGATTTCTTTTTCAAATTGTTTACAAATAGTGCTTATTTCTAGATAGCCAGATAAAGCAGAGATGCTAGCTAGGTTATGAACGGTTTGTTGTAGAGTTTGAATGTTTTTTTCAGAGGGTTTTTTTTGAACTATAGTAACAAGATTTTCTAAAAGAGATATCTCTTTAAAGAGAGAATGAGCATGTTCTTCTTGTAGCTGATAGAGTGTTTTTGCTGGTAAGAAGGGCTCTGAATGAGTGGGAGTTTTATTGGAAGACATAAGAATCCTCTGAAATTGAATGATTTCTTCCTTTTACAGTATTAAATAATTTAAATGGTAGCAAAAAAGCGACTTAAGATGATCTTAATGTAAAAAGAGAGAAGAGGATCGTATTGAAGGAGAGAAAATAAAAAAAGCGAAGACATACTTTACATACGTCTTCGCTCACATGCCCAGGATAAGACTCGAACTTACACACCTTACGGCACCAGAACCTAAATCTGGCGTGTCTACCAATTTCACCACCTGGGCGTAAAAACATGAGTATTGTTGAATATTCTTTTGTTTTCGTCAATGTTTTTCATTTGCGTATTTGAATAATTCTTATTTTCTATAAAATTATGGGATAAGGCTTGGTTTTTGAGTCTAAAAAATCAATCATTTTTTTGTAAGCTAACTAGGGATTTTTTCATAAGAATAAATATCCCCGAATCCTAAAGCTTGGGTAATCTCTTCCGGGGTGGCTAGATGGACATCGGAATCGTTTGCCATCATCCACTCTTGACCTGGTTTTTTAATAAGAGAGTAGTAGTGTGCTCCAGTATGTACCCCAATGGATTTTAATTTATATTTTTGGGTAGAGCCATCTTTCAAGGGGAGTGTAATTTCTTCAGGCATGTTGATTTTTTTCTTGATTTCTCCTCCTTCCTCTGTAGGAAGAAAGGTGTGATGTTTTAAATCTATCATAAATTGAGGAGGAGCTTGTTCTAAGGTGAGATGTTCTGCTTTAAGGTAGAACTTTTTATCTTGGTTATTCTCCTTGTAGATTGTATGATTTTGGGGGTCATCTTGATGTTCTATCCGTGAGAAATGGCTATTTAGAATACTTTGCCCGTCTAATGCTTCAGGGGTGGTGGGCTTTAGGATAATAGTAGAAGTTAGCTCTGATTTTTTTGAGACTCCTGAGGGAGGAAGAAGGTCATATTGTCCTTTGCCTTCATTGTCGGCGAAGGTTTGGAAGGAGGAAGCTTCATAGGTCTTTTCGAGCTGAGTAGGGAAGAATAAATTAGGATTGGTATCTCGATTAACAGGAGTTAAGAGAGCTTGAATAAATTCAAAGGCATCACCGTTTCCTTTTTCTTGTTTTGCTGTTGGATCGGTAGCAAGAGCTCTTAGAGGAAGAAGGTCAATGTCCTGGCTTATTCTTTCTTGATATGCTGTTACGGCGTCTAAAAAGGTTTTGTAGGCCTTGTTTGTTGGTTCAGTCTCTGACAGGAAAGTGTACGTTTTAACGAGTGCATCACGAAGAGGAGGATCGTTCATAATAATTTGGAAGGCTACATTCATGAAACAGATATTTTGTCCGTTATTTTTAAGGCCAACAACAGGATTGGGTGACTTAGTCTTTTTCGCAGGGGAGGTGGAAGCTGATTTGATAGTTGGCGAAGAGTAGATGGAAGCTTCCGCTAATAAGGCTTTATATTTTTTTTCATCAGGAAGAGAAATCTTTGGGGTGCTTATTTTAGCATTAAGGGAACTTATAAAAGAATCGCTTGTGTTTTTTTTATTTGAAAATTCATTGAATGTGTTGGCTATTTTGGGAATAGTTTCTTCCCAATTTAAGTTTTTGCTGTTAAGTAAAGCATGATCAACTAGAGCAATCCTATCTTTAAGAGGGATGGTGTCACTAAAGGCTGCTTTTAAAATAGTGTCTCGATTTCCTTCAGATTCGGAGCTTACATTTAGATATTTATCTAGTAACATGTGGAGGCAACGAATCTCTGGATCTGAATAGTTTTTTTGGGGAGTACTGGAGGGGGAGGTTGGATCGATTGCCATGTTAGACGACTCCTTTTTTGTTAAACAGCATTTTTCTCATAGACGGGATGCACGTGATACCCCTTTTTCTTGAGGGAGTAAATTAATTGTACAACAGGATCCCATTCTGCCTTTTTATCAATATGCAAGAAGATCTTTGTTTTAGAAGGTTCTTTTGGAAGAAGCCCTAGTTGTTCTTGCGTTAAGAGCTCTTGTAAAATGGCAGAGGAATTTTCCATAGAATATTCATTAAATTCTGTTACCCATTTATATAGTCCCTTTTCACTAATACTTAAGTTGATGGCAGGAGCATCAGGATCTTGTGTTTCAGGATATAAAGAGTCTTCTTCAGTGATTTTTGCTAATTTAACTTCTGAGTCAAACAAAGTAGTTCTTGTTATAGCTAAAATAGAAAAAACAGCAATGACTAAAAAGAGGAAATCAACCATGGGAGTCAAATTTATCGAAGCTCTAGGTTTTAGTTCTTCATCGGGGATAAGGTCCATTTATACGCCTCCTTATAAGTCGTGATTTTCATCGATTAGGTACGCTAGGGAGCTTGCTTCTACTTCAATTTTTGCTAGGGAACGAACTAATCTGAATTTTGTTGTAGAGTGTAAAATCATAGCTAAAATAGCTACACAGATCCCAGCTACTGTTGTTCCAACTGAGATGCCAAGGCCGTCTAATAAATTAGAGATACTGTTAAAAGAACGGTTAAGATCATAAAAAGCGTAAAAAAGACCAATCACAGTCCCTAAGAGCCCTAGCATAGGAGAGATGATCGCTATATCTTGTAAAATCCCCAATTGTTGCCAAGAAGAGATTGTGGCTCTTTTTCCCTCAGATTTCATGTTTTCTAAAACAGTATTTAATCCATACTTTTTACCATTCATTCCACTTAGTACAATTTTACTGAGCCAGTTTGGATGCTTAGCACAAAGATCTGAGATTGCTTTAAAATCGTGAGTTGAAAATCGATCGCGAATTTCTTTAGAAAATTCTTCAGAAATAGTTGTTTGCTGACGAACTCGTAAGATGATGTAAAGGCATATGGCTATAGAGGTGAAAGACATCCCTAGTAGAAGAGAGTAGATGAAAGGAGAATTGGAAAAGACCTGTTTAAGGCTGATTTGTAGAGCATTTTCAGAAAGTTTCATTTTTTCTTCATAAGGATGAGATATTAAAGATGTAGGGGAAGAGTTTGGCGCAGAAATTGACTCTGAAGTTAGAATAACTTCGGGCTCATTTTCTTCTACAATGGTTTTTTCTGTAATATAAGGAGATTCTTCTTGTGTCTCTAAGATAACAGAGATGGAGGGGTCTTCTGAATAAGGCTCTTCCATATCAAGTAGAGGGGATGAAGCGTCATCTGTAGAAGAAAGAAACTCATGCTCTAAAGATAAGAGCTCATTTTCTAAGTCGGTGATTTCAGGCTCAGAAGAGAAGCCTGATGTAATGCTTAGGATAGAAATAAGTGCGAGTAAAGGGATTTTTTTCATAAATAGGCCTCTTTTAATGTGTATTTTTAGATTAGCAAGATAGGGGGAATTGATCAAGCATCAACTATTTATTTTTTCTAAAGTAGTAGAAAGGAAAAGAGGAAATAGGTAAAATCTCTCACCTATATGAAACCTAAAACACTAAGATTTCCTTTCCGTTGGGTAGAAAGAAAACCCATTCTTTCTGATGATGTCCTCTATGTTCCTAGGCACTATGATCAGCATGAAGCTTGGGACAAGGGAGAATTGGAGGCGATTTTTGCTTCTTTTTCTTCTATTTCTATAGAGTATTGTGCAGGAAATGGGCTTTGGATTGCGCAAAAAGCGCAAGAAAACCCATCCTCTCTTTGGATTGCTGTGGAAAAAAGATTCGACAGAGTGCAAAGAATTTGGGCTAAAAAACACAATCTTTCGTTGAATAATCTATTAGTGGTTGCTGGTGAAGCGGAAGCCTTTACAAGCTATTATCTAAAACCTGAGATGATAGACCAGATATTTGTGAACTTTCCTGATCCTTGGCCTAAGCCAAAACATGCTAAAAATAGACTTTTACAAAAGCCTTTTGTTGAAGAAATGAAAAGAGTGCTAAAGCCCCTAGGGGAAGTTGTTCTAGTGACAGATGATGCTGTATATAGTCAACAAATGATACAAGAAATGATGCAAGAGGATCTTTGGAGATCTTCTTTTCCAACTCCGCACTATGTGACAGACTGGCCTTCTTATGGAACGTCTTATTTTGAAGAGCTTTGGAAAAATCAGGGCAGAGTTATTTATTATAAGAAATTTATAAAGTAGTGAAAGAATGACGGAAGAAAGAATAACTTGGGATCACAGTTACTTTTATGTAGATGGAAAGAAGTTTTTTCCTTTAATACAAGAAGAGTATGGCATAGATGAAGTATCTAATAGCCTTCTTATCACCATTCCTTATTTAGCAGAAAAAGATGTATTAGACTCCTTACAAGAAAGGGCGAGGCTTGCTGTTTTAGAGGGTAAGTGGATAATTTGGGAGATAAGCTTTCCTTGGGATGAAAAACCCTTATTTATTCAAGACGCCTCTTCTTTTTTTTCTTTTGGTTTATGGATAGAAGAGTTCTTAGGAAAGTTTTGGGCTTCTTTTAAAGAAAACACTCTAGCTTTTGTCTTATTTCGCGGATCTGCTGATTTTTCTTCTTATTTTGTTTGGACAGAGCAGCAAGAGCTCCTCTATCAAGAAAAGCTCATAGAGTATCCTTCTTTAGCAGAAGCTGATGTTAGATTTTTTTTTGCTGCTGATCTATTTTCTGAATACTTACAAAGGCTATGTTCTTTTTTGCCTGATATGATTCCTGTTCTTTGTCTTATAGATGCGAGCTCTTTAAAGAAGCTCTCTTTAGCCTCTTATATGTTTTCTAGGGAGAGGTTTGGTCACCTTATTCTTGCTTTAAAAAATGCCCCTCTGACTTTAAGTCCTCTTGCCTGGGGTGAAGGAAAGTCCTTTGGAGGATTTGTTGGGAGGGGGACTCTTCCTCCTGTAGATGACCAAGAGGTGAAGATAGGTGTTTGTTTGCCGGCCTTTGAAAAGATGACCTCTGATGGTCTAGTTTTGCTAGAAGATGTGTTAATAAAGCTTCTAGATAAAAAGGTTAACTTCAGGGTTATTTTAGAAGGGAACTTGCATGAGGGTTGGGATGGGATTGATGATCTTATTGTAATCTCTTCTTTACTAGGCGTTCAAGGATTGCGCAAGCTTCGAGGCTTTATAGCGGCTGGTGGGCGCGTTGTCTCTTTAGGCTCTAATCTTGGGTTAGGTAATGAAGTAGCCTTGCCTTTTTTCTTAGAAGAAGTTTAAAGCTTATTTATTGTGGATATAAACCCAGTTCTTCCATGGAAGTGAAACACGGTTTGACCTGCAGCTGATCCACAGTGAAATTCTATAGGTCTTTGCACGGTAGAGGCATAGACATCTCGTATTTCGAGGATATTTTGTAATAGTTCCATTTGTTTTTCTATGGGAATTGTAAACCAATGAGAGTAATGCTCTTCGGGTATAACAAGTACTTGGTTGCTAAGAGATGTTACGGCATAGCTGTCATTTTCAAAGATTTTTAAGATGCGGGGATCTTTTAGGTTGTTCCTTGCATACTCGCAAAAAGGACACTCTTCTATGTAAGTTGACTCGTTTTTTGGCATGCCAGATAGTTGCTCTTCTTTTCTTGGTCCGCCTCGAGGAATAAGGACTGCTTTTAAAGAAGGTGTTGTTTCTATTTGGACGCAGTATCCTTTTGCGGGATTTGAGTTTTCTTGGGCGGCAAAGTCTTCGTTTAATTTTATTAGAATGCTCCGAATTTTATCGTCTGTAATAGAGTGGTTTTTCTGTTCTACAGAAGGTTGTATTGAAGTGAGCGCTCCGGCAGTTAAGGAAAGTCCTGTGATTCCGACTAAAAAGCTATTTAATATCATGTTTTCCTTGTTTTCATGCAAATTTTACTATCATTTATTTTTTATTGTAAATAGCTTTTTGTAAGCTAGTTGAGGTTGTTAGTATTTTAATTTAGTTTAAGTCTTAAATATGTTATAATAATAACTTTAAATCATAGGATGGTTGGGTGTGACAGTTAAGATTACTTCTAAGGCGCAGCCGCTTTTAGGGCAGGGGATTGTATCTTGTTTTTTTGTAGGAAGTATGGGGCTCTCTTATGCTTGTAACAATCAAGCTGGTATGATCATTGCTTCGGAAGGATTAAGTATAAGTGTTAAAAATATGATGCGGGGTATCGAAGGGCAAAACGAGAAGATGGTGATTTTAGGAGCAGGGCTTGGGAGTACAATTTTAGCAGATCACTTGTTGGAACCTATAACTGGCGGATCGTTTGGGTTAACATCTATGAATATTGGATGTGT
>CANNLR010000100.1 GCA_947505635.1 Chlamydiota bacterium | reverse complement strand
GAATTTGTAGCTGTATATGGGAGGAGGAGGATAGGGAAAACTTATCTTATTCAACACTGTTTGTCAAAGGTTGGCGTTTATTTAGAATTTACGGGTCTGAAGGATGGAAAATTAAAAGTACAGCTTGCTAATTTTGCTGAGAGTTTTACGAATACATTTTATCCTGGCGTCCCTATAGCTACTCCTAAAAGTTGGAAAGCAGCGTTTAATTTATTAACGCAAGAGATAAAAAAAGTCTCTTCGTCGAAAAAAATAATCATCTTTTTTGATGAATTACCTTGGATTGCTGCTAGAAAATCAGAATTTCTACAAAATTTAGATTATTTTTGGAACACAAATTGGAGACTTTTACCCAATTTTAAATTGATTGTGTGTGGTTCTGCAGCTTCTTGGATGATAAATAACTTGATTAATGCAAAAGGAGGATTACACAATCGTTTAACAAAGAGTATCCTATTAGAGCCTTTTAATTTGTCTGAAACTGGAGATTTTTTAGAGAGTAGAAAAATAAAGTTACCTCAAAAGCAGGTGCTAGATTTATATATGGTGATGGGAGGCGTTCCTTATTATTTAGAACAACTAGATCCTTTGCAATCTATAGCTAAGAATATCAATCAATTATTTTTCAAGAAAGATGGTTTGTTGTATGGGGAGTTTTCTCGCTTATTTAAGTCGTTATTTGATGCTTCAGAACTCAATATGCGCATTATTAAAGAAATAGCTAAGCATCACTATGGGGTGTCTTGCTTTAATCTAGTTAATAGCGTGGGGAAGAAAACGGGAGGGCGGTTTAAGGAGAGGTTGCAAGAGCTAGAGGCTTGTGGCTTTATTGAACGCTTTTTACCGTATGGAAAGAAAAAAAGAGATCATCATTATCGAGTCATTGACGAGTATATGTTATTTTATTTGAAATGGGTAATAGATATTGAAGAGGGAGCAGGACTCCCTAGAGGAGGGGATTACTGGGCTAAACTATCTAAATCACCTGCATGGTTTAGTTGGGCTGGATATGCTTTTGAAAATATTTGCTATAAACACATAGATTGGATTTTACATGCTCTAGGGTTAGATAAAGTAATTTGTTCTTGTAGTTATTGGAGTCAGCAAGCTTTTCAAGAAAAAGATGGGGTTCAGGTGGATCTTTTAATAGATCGAGATGATGGAGCTTTGACTCTTTGTGAAATTAAGTATAGCAGTACAATGTTTGCTTTGGATAAAGCTTGCGCTAAAAATCTTATGAAAAAAGTAGAAGTTCTAGAAAATAGCTTAAAAGAGCCTAAACAGGTTTTTATTTCCATGGTCACCACTGTAGGAGTAAAAAACAACCTGTGGGTGAATGAGCTCGTTTCTAACGTAGTCTGTTTGAAAGATTTTTTTGTTAAAGGAATTAGAAAGTAGACACCAATCTGAAAATGGAAGGAGCTAGTATAGTGCTTTACTCTGAAGAAGAAGGAGTTTGACGAAGGTTTTTTTTATTGGAAAGGTCTTTTTTGTCTGCGAGCATCTTTTCTTGAGACTTGCGACTTCTTCTTTTTTTTTGTCTACGGATCTTTTCTCTTTCTTGGACTTTTTTAGAAACTTCTTTATGATAGATTTCTTCAATACGATTGCAGAGCTCTTTTCTAGCCACATATCGATTCAGTTCTCGAGAACGCTCTTTTTGGCATTTAATTTCAATGCCGGTAGGGATGTGCTTTAAATAAACGCAAGAGGATGTCTTATTGATTTTCTGGCCTCCAGATCCAGAGCCTAGAATGAATTTTTCTATAAGATCATCATCTTTAATAGAAAGATCATCCATCCATTTCTTGAGCTTTTCGAGCTTTTCTTTTGTAATCATGAAAATCCTATCGATTAACTTAAGTGTACAGAAAATCCTTATTAGGAGAAGTGATATTACGTTAAATATCACTTCTCTATTTTTTACTGTAGACTAAGTTTGGCTTCGATATCAATTAACTGCGCTTGTAATAGAGTCTTTTGATTTTGCAATTTATCTAAAATTTCTTTAGGAGCTTTTGTGAGGAACTCTTGTTGAGAGAGTTTTTCTTCTAAAGAGCTAAATTGTATTTGCAGTTTTTCCTTTTCCTTAATAAGCCGAAGTTTCTCTTTTTCTTTCATCTCCTCAGGAAGGGGAATAAGAACTTGTAGAGAATGGATTCGTTTTTTAGCGCTGAAGGCGGGCTCTTCTTCTTGGAGAGGAAAATGCAAAGAGCGGATTTTAACAAGAGATCCTAAAATATTTTGATTTTGTTGAATAGTTTGTAAAAGAGGATCCTGACTCTCTCCTAAGATCCAAACGTCAGTAGCTATTCCGGGTGGTAGTTGCATTTCGGCCCGAATATTTCTAATAGCATGGAGTACTTCATCCAAGAAGATAAAGGTCTCTTCGATATCAGGTTGTTTATCCTCAACTTTAAGGACTTTCGGATAGGTAGAATGCATACATGTTTTAGAGGCTAATGAATCTAAGCATTCCTTTGTATAGATGTCTGCATTAACTATAGCTGGAAGAGGAAATTTTTTCTTAAGTTGACTGAAGAGCTCTTCTGTAATGAAAGGAGCCATAGGATGTAAAAGACGAAGAGAAGTACAAAGTAAGATCGTTAAGAGCTTTTGTTTGTTTTCTCTGACTTCTGCCGTTCCTGTTTTATGTGTTAAGTAAGGTTTACTCATCTCAACATAGTAAGCACAAAACTCTTTCCAGAAAAAATCGTAAGCTGCAGAAGCGGCTTTATCAAATTGGTATTCAGATAAGAAGGTGGTGACTTTTTCTACAGTGCGGCCTAAAAGGGATAAGATCCAACGATCTTCCAAGGTAAATAAAGACTCATTTAAACCTGCAGCAAAGGTTTCTGCCGAAAGGTCAGAAAGATTCATAAAGACAAATCGAGCCCCATTCCACATCTTGTTGGCAAAATTTTTAAACTCTTCAAATTTTCTTCTATCTAGGTCTATTTGTCTTGCTTGTGTTGCACTAGCACAAAGGGCCATTCGAATAGCATCTGTTCCAAAAGAGTCAATAATCTCTAAAGGATCGATGATGTTACCTTTTGATTTGGACATCTTTTCCCATTTAGATTGCACATCTTTAGGAAGGGGTTTACCAAGATCATAAGCGAGTCTTTCTTCTCCCGTGATATACTGTACGGGACCATCCTTTTTTTGTGTCCAATAAGATTTTCCATAGATTAATCCATGGAGGAAGGTTTCTGGAAAAGGAGGCGCTTCACAAACATAGGATCCCATAAAAATCATTCTAGCGACCCAGAAAAACAAGATATCATGACCTGTGACCAGTGTGGAATTAGGATAGAACTTTGCAAAGTCCTCGGTCTTTGCAGGCCAACCTAATGTGCTAAAGGGCCAAAGAGCAGAAGAAAACCAAGTGTCTAAAACATCTTCTTCTTGAATCCAGTCTTCTGGATTTTTTTCAACTTCGGGAGGAAGCCCTTCTTCTGCACGGCAGATCATTTCATTGGGGTTTTTTTTATTATACCAGATAGGGATTCTATGTCCCCACCAAAGTTGTCTTGAAATACACCAGTCTCTTAAATTATCAATCCAGTGAAAATAAGTATTTTCCCAAGCTTCTGGAATTAATTTTACCTTTTTTTCTTCCACAAGAGATCTAAGAGTTTGTTTAAAAGAACTCATTTTAACAAACCATTGTTTCGATAAAAAAGGCTCTATTACAGCCTTAGATCGATAAGAGATGCCTACCCTGTTTGTATGGGGGACAATTTTTTCAACAAGTCCTAGAGCTTCCATCTTAGAAACAACAGCTTGCCTAGCCTCGTCCATCGTGAGCCCTTCAAATGGTTTGCCATTACTGTTGATCTTTCCATCCGGAGTCATAATATTTATGAAAGGCAGGTTGTGAGTAAGGCCCATTTCGTAATCGTTAGGATCATGAGCCGGTGTTACCTTAACAGCGCCTGATCCAAAAGAAGGGTCAACATGGTGATCTGTGATGATAGGGATTTCTCGATTCATGATAGGTAGGAGGATCTTTTTCCCTATTAGATGAGTGTATCTTTCATCGGCAGCAGATACCGCAACAGCTGTATCTCCTAGTAAAGTCTCAGGCCTTGTTGTCGCAATTACAATATAACCACTGCCATCAGCTAGAGGGTAGCGGAAATGCCATAAAAATGAGTTTCTCTCCTCGTGCTCAACTTCATCATCAGCGAGCGCTGTTTGTGTCATAGGATCCCAATTGACGAGATAATCTCCCCTATAAATAAGACCTTTAGTGAATAAATTTTTGAAAACATGCTTTACAGCTAAAGAGCGAGGCTCATCGAGTGTAAAGGCAAGTCTTGACCAGTCGCAAGAGCAGCCAAGTTTTCGTAGTTGGTGTAGAATGGAATTTTGACTTTTTTCTTTAAAATCCCAGACATGAGATAAAAATTCTTCTCGGGAAAAATCTGTTCTTCTTTTGCCTGTTTTATTAATAAGTTGTTTTTCAACTACGGTTTGCGTTGCGATTCCGGCGTGATCGGTTCCAGGTATCCAACAAACTTCAAATCCGCTCATCCTTTTCCATCTTACAAGAACATCTTGTAAGGTGTTTACAAGAGCGTGTCCCATGTGAAGGACTCCCGTTACATTAGGAGGGGGCATGACAAGAGAGTAGGCGGGTTTTTTAGAAGAGCTATCAGCTATAAAACAGCCTTCTGATTCCCAAAATGCATACCATTTATCTTCTACTAATTTTGGCTCAAAGGCCTTAGGGAGTTCGTCCATAAAAATTCTTTAGGTAAAAGTTGAAAAAAGATCGAAGATATCATAAATGAGATCGTAAAGGAAGGTTTTTTTAAGACTTGAGTAAGCATAACTATCTGTAATTTGGATAACACCAGCAGTCAACAGTATGATCATTGATAAGACCCACAGCTTGCATGTAAGCATAAATGATAGTAGATCCAACAAATGTCATACCTTGTTTTTTTAGGTCTTTTGAAAGAGTGTCGCTTTCTGGGGTTGTGATGGGAATATCTTTAAACTGTTGCCAATGATTGATAATAGGCTTTCCTTTGACAAAACCCCAAAGATATTCATTAAAAGTTCCAAATTCTTGCTGAATTTTCAAGAAAACTTGTGCATTTTTACGTGTAGCATAAATTTTCAAACGATTACGGATGATCCCTTCATTTTTAAGTAAAGAATCTAGGTCGGAATCACTCATGGAGGCAACTTTGCTCGGATCAAAATAATGAAAGGCTTTTTGATAGCCCTCTCGTCTTTTAAGAATAGTTTCCCAACTTAAGCCCGCTTGAGCTCCTTCTAGAATTAGCATTTCAAATAAATGAATATCATCGTGTACAGGAATGCCCCATTCTTTATCATGATAGTCGGCATAGAATTCTTTCCCAGGGAGACCTCCAAAACATCGTTTCTTTCCATCTGCGCTTATTGTAGTCATTGCTTTCCTTTCTAAGGTTCGTTAAAATATATCAGGTAAGATCATTTTTGTGATTTTTTTTTGAAAAAATGAGGTTTTTTATGAGAAATCGTTATCTATTCGGGCTAAAAACGTTGCTCATGGGAGCTATAATTGGGGTTGCAGGGAACCTGCTTACAAATGCAAGCGGATATTTTGGCGATAAAGTCATCAAAACCGTTTTTCCTATGTTAGGTTTCGGCAAAAATGAAGGATTAGATGATGGGAAAGGTCATAGGATAACGTATCGTTGGTATCACACTTCTGAAGCATTACTAGAAAATATTCTTGAAGGAGATCCTATTTCTGAGAAAGTAGGGCATACCGTTAATCGAATATTTTCGTTTGCAAAAGAAGAGGGGATTCCTTGCGATTGTGTCCCTTTATTAACTCTACTTGCTTTGCAAAATTTAGATATTACTATTATTGTGGATGATAGTACTTCTATGGGGAGTCGCGCAGAAAATAGATGGGAAGAGTGTAGGAAATCAACTAAAATGATAGCTAACTTTGGTTTAACCTCTGAAAACAGTTCAGTAACTATTAAGTTTTTAAATCAAAAAGGAATTTCAAAAATCACTAGAATGGATGAAGTAGATGCTCTTTTTATTAGAAATCCGAATGGAGCAACGCCTTTAATAAAGACGCTAGAATCTACGATTGCAGAAATTAAAGAAATGCATGAAGCCAAAAGACATTTAATTTATGTGCTTACAGATGGAATTCCTACGGATGGAGCCTATTATCAGCCCATCTTAACATGGGTGCGGGATATATTCTCTCCAGATAGAGAAATTAGCGATAATGTGGCTATTAATTTTATTGTGGAAGGGGCGAATCTGTCAGCAGAAAAAGAATATAAAAAGGTAGACGACTATACTCCTCAAGATGGCCGTATGCTGCATATAGACACTAACCTTTCTTATGCTTTAGAGAAGTCTCGTTGTCAGGATATTATTCTTACAGAAGGGTTATATAAAATGAAAATTCTTATGGGGGCTGTAAATGAGGATTTTGATGATCTAGACGAGCCTGGAAAAGAAAATAGAGGGTTTCGATTTTTAAAGGATGCTTGGGGAACTTTACGAGAGTTGAATGCTAACTTATTAACGACAAATACTCATTGAGTCTTTGTCGTTAACTTATGTAAGGTATAACGTTTAGTTTTTCTTATTTCCAATAGCGATCAAAACTTCTACTTCTTGAGGAGATCCTGAAGTGAATTTTTCTCCATAAAT
>CANNLR010000099.1 GCA_947505635.1 Chlamydiota bacterium | reverse complement strand
CGATACTATTCATCCTGTTTTGCAAAGTTCTACAATCAAGTTAGCGGCTCGAGTTTTTAATAACATGATGCGTCAGTATTCGTTTGCAAAATCAGCTCCTGTTGTAGCGGCAACTTCTGTGGGCTTTTTGCTTGCGGGAGGTCTTTTGAGCACGGGAGAGCTTACTGGGTCTATTGGTAATAGTATGATTTCTTTGGGACAGAGTCTTCCTTTTGGGGAATTGAAGGGGTGGCAGTTAGGGAAGAAAGTTGTAAATTCAAAAGAAAATAAACCTATTCAGGTTTGAGTTTTTCGAGGGGTGTAATAAAAGAATTAATTGATTTTGTGATTTAGTTAAAGAGAGTAACTAAAACAAATCGGAGTAGAGGGATTCGAACCCCCGACCCACTGCTCCCAAAGCAGTTGCGCTAGCCAAGCTGCGCTATACTCCGATTTATGTGCAATATTCTATGTCAGAGCTTCTTTTTATACAAGCGTATTTTCTGAAAAAGTTAGAAATAGTTTTTAGAGCCTTTCAGGGTGAATTTTGATATGGATTTTTTTGTGTTTTTCAGGGTAGAATATAGCGCAAAAAAAAGGAAATTATCTATGGTACCTCGGTGTATAGCTTGCTGTCTAGGTCGATTTGATGAGGAAAACTATCGATATGTAAATGAATTTACAAAGGCTGATAAAAATATCCCTCCATCTACGTATACAGAAAAAGTTGTCACAGGACTTGTTCTCGGCATACTTACCACAGGATGCTCTCCTTTATATCCCTTTTATCATATAGCAGCTTGTGTAATAGCAAGCGCTCCATGTCAGGCAACTCGAATAGAAGCATTCCCTGAGGGGCTTTTTAGTACAGGCCTCTATAGAGATTGCACCGTGCTGAAACAAACATTCAAGAATCGTCAGGAATTATTGCCAACTTACCAAATAAACAGGAGTATCTCGCGCTCTATTTCGTCTGATACAGATTCTTTAAAAATAGACATTAGTATATCTCCCGACAATGTTTTTTCCCCTAAAGGTGTTTTTAGGCCAATCTCTCAAAGTCCTAGTCCCGAAAATATCGATAAAAGCTTTATTATGGAGAGCTTCCTCTGTTCATCTGAAATAGTTGTTCCCAGATCTATTCTTAAGATTGGTGGTAAAAATTACACCCCTAAAAAAGTTGATTTAAAATAATAACATATTATTAATTATGTTTTATATATTGAATTAATGTTGTTTTTGTGTTTTAATGTATTTTTTATTAACTTAAGTTGGTTAGATGAATTTTTTATTTGTATTGATAGTAATGAGTGGTCTTTGTTTGCAAAATTCTTCACTGTTTGCGGAGAAGCTAAATCGAGAGTTAGGAAGAAGCGTGTATTTTGCTCAAAGAGTCCCTGTTAAGGTAGATCCAAAACAAGTTCTTCCAATTCACCCGCAAATGACCCCTAAAGAGGTTATTTCAGTCTATG
The DNA here is from genome assembly GCA_947505635.1 of Chlamydiota bacterium. GTDB lineage: Bacteria > Chlamydiota > Chlamydiia > Chlamydiales > Rhabdochlamydiaceae > CAIJXB01. Next base: position 5,244 of record CANNLR010000099.1, on the reverse strand, counting down.
CGGAAAAAGAGCTCAAGAGGAAGGGGTTTATACATAATGGTCCCTGGTTTCTTAGACCTATGAAAAAGGAAGGGGTCTTTGTAGATAATTGCATGCCTAAAGATTTAACGCCGTATAACGTATGGGAGATGATTGAAAAGAAAATAGATACATCTAACGTGATTGTAGCGGTTGTGAATTTGCAATCCTATGGAACAATTGCAGAAGCGGGATATGGTGCGGGAAGTGATAAAACAGCCGTTTATGTTTTGCCAGACAAGAAGTTAACTCCTGAAGAAATACAAGACCTTTGGTTTGGTTTTCAAATGTCTTTAAGTACAAGCGATCTTTGGAAAAATGAAGATATTAAAAACATAGAGACCTTTAAAGAATATGGTATTTTTTCTTTAGAAGATTATGAAAGTTTTGTGAGAAAAATAGTTCCTAATTTTTTGAAAAATTAGGGATGCCTACACGGTCTATATGAGAAATAAGGTCTTTATTCTAGTAATATATGATAAAGTGTAAAATTAAAAATTAAATTACCGCGCAAATATTAGGTCTATTTACATTCCTTTATATCTTTCTTTGATGTATAGTTGTTTTTTGCTTTGTAGTGGAAAAATAGACTAAATTACAGGGAGTTTAAGTCTTATGAGTTTGAAAAAAGCTTATACATTTGATGATGTGGCGCTCGTTCCTCAATTCAATAACGTACCTTCTAGAAAAGAGCCTTGTTTAGAAACCTGGCTTACGAAGAATCGAAAGATTAATATTCCTTTGTTATGTTCAAATATGGACACAGCTATTGGTCCTGAGCTTGCAGATATTTTAATAGAGCAAGGATCCATTCCTATCTATCATAGATTCACCCCTTTTGAAAAACAACTAGAGTGGGTTAAAAAGTATAAAGATCGATCTTTTATTTCTTGTGGAATTTTGCATCTAGATGAAACTCGTAAACTTTTGGATGAAGGAGCCGCTGGCGTATGTATAGATGTGGCACATGGACATTCAGATCGCATGTTTATGTTTATTAAAGAGCTCAAGAGGACGCATCCAAATAGTGAAGTGATTGCTGGCAATGTATGTACTGCTATGGCGTATCAAGATCTTGTGAATGCAGGAGCTGATGCTGTTAAAGTAGGAGTAGGTCCTGGAGCTGCTTGCACAACTCGAATGGTGACAGGTTTTGGCGTTCCTCAATTTACGGCCATTTATGACTGCGCTAAAGTAGCAGAAAAACTGAGAGTTCCTTTGATTGCAGATGGGGGCATTCGTTGCAGTCGGGATGTTGTCTTGGCCTTAGCTGCAGGGGCTAGTACTGTTATGATGGGAAAGCTTTTTGCTGCAACAAATGAAAGTCCTGCTATTAAAAGGGAAAGCCCTATACATCCAGGTAAGATGGAAGCTAAATATAGGGGACAGGCTAGTGAAGATTTTCAGTGTGACTTCTATGGAAAGCTAAAAGATAAAACAGTAGCTGAGGGAGTTGACTTTTGGAGTCCTGTAATAGGAAGTACTAGAGAGTTGATAGATCTTATGCTAGGTGGATTAAGAAGTGGGCTCACCTATGGAGGAGCTAAAAATATTAAAGAATTACAAAGAAAGGCTGAGTTCATTGAAGTGAGTATGAATTATATGCAAGAGAGTAAGCCAAGACCTGAGAGGGAACATGGGTAAGGAAAAAAATACAAATAGCAATACTTATAAAAAGATCTACGATCCTGTCCATGGATTTATTCGATTATCCACATTAGAAAGAGATCTGATAGATTCCTATGCTTTTCAACGGCTACACTATATTCACCAGCTTGGGGTTGCTTATCTTGTTTATCCAGGAGCTAGTCACACTCGATTCGAGCACTCTTTAGGGGTGATGGAAGTAGCAACAGAGATTTTTGATAGGATTTTAGAACACTCCCCTTATCGGCCTGATGAAGACTCTTTAGCCTACTGGCGGCAAGTGGTTCGATTTGCGGCTCTTTGTCATGATTTAGGACATTTGCCCTTTTCTCACGTAGCAGAGCAGCGGATTTTAGGGGCTTCAGGACATGAGACGTGGACTGTAGCTTTAATTGAAAGTTGTTTTTTATCCCCTATATGGAGTCGATTTATTCAAGATTTTCCAGGGTCCAATGGAGTAGAAGATATCATCAAAACTTCTATTGGGGAAAATAAATTGCGAGGATTAGATCCTAGATGGAAAGATGTTACTTTTACCCCTTGGGAAAAAGTAATGAGTCAAATCATTACGGGGGATTTTTTTGGAGCAGATAGGATCGATTACCTGTTGCGTGATGCAAGATGTACGGGAGTTTCTTATGGTCTTTTCGACTATCATCAATTAATTGAGATGCTAAGAATCCTTCCCTGCATTGAAGGAGAGGGACTAACTTTAGGTGTTGAAGAAAATGGAATAGAATCTTGCGAAGCGCTTTTACTTGCTCGTCATTTTATGCATAAAAGAGTCTATCAATATCCATCTGTTCAAGCATACTCTTTTCACATGTCTCGTTTTATGGAGAAGATATATGAAAGGGAGATGCCTTTACTGTCTTTAGGGAAATATATTTCTTATACAGATAGCGAGATCTTAGCAGAGCTTAAAATAGCCTTTTTAGACCCATCTCATCCAAGCCATGAAGATGCTTTGCCTCTTTTTATTCGAGAAAATAGATACTTAGCAGTAGAGCTTCCAGATAGAGTGCAAGAGATTGATATCTTAGATTGGAAAGAGCAATTTCATATCGGTCGAGAAAAAGCAGAATCTTTTTTTGTGAAGGGTAAGAATAAACCAGTTCCTTCGTTTCCTGTTTTACAAGGGCAAAAGGTTATAGATGCAAAATTTTGTTCTAGCTTTACGATCCCTTCTTTTTCTAACAACTGGCTTTACGTCTCTCCGAAGCATGGAGATTCTATAGGGCAGCTACTAGAAAAAAGACATTAGGGGGATATGTGGGTAAAATAAAAGAGCTTTGGATCTCCTTTTCAAAGAAAGAAAGAATCTTTCTTCTTTTTGCGATGGCTTGTGGTTTTTTAATCTCTGCAGATTATGCAATTATAAGACCTGCATCTCAATCTTTATTTGTTTATTTTTTTGGCTCGAAGACCCTTCCCTATGTTTGGATGTGCAGTATTCCCTTTAATCTGATGATCGTTTCTCTATATAATTATTTTCTGCCTAAATGGGGCTGTTTTCGCTTTTTTCTTTTTTCTTCTATATTAATCGTTATGGGAAATACTGTAGCAGGGTTTTTTATAGGAGAGGTTCCTTTTGTTTCCTTTAGCTTTTATATTTGGAAAGAAGTTTATATACTTCTGATGTTTCAGCAAGTATGGGCTGTTATTCATGCCACAATGAGTTTAGAAAAAGCTAAGTATCTCTACGGAGTTTTATTTGGATTTGGGGCTTTAGGGGGTTTTTTAGGTAGTTTGGTACCTGGTTTTTTAGCCGTCTTTATGGGGTCGGAATCATTACTCTTTTTTAGCGCTCCGCTATATTTTCTTTTGGTGATGGCCTACTCTGGGCTTATGAAGTATTCAGGAGGCAAGGAAAAAGTATCCTCTCATGGAACAAAGCCTTTTGGGTCTTTAACGCAAGGGGTGAAGCTTATTACCTCTTCTTTTTTACTAAAAGCAATTTTGGGAATGACTGTTTGCATGCAAATAGCTGCCACCTTAGCAGATTTTCAGTTCCAATCTCTTTTAGAAAAGGGATTTCCGGATAAAGATATTCGTACGCAGTGTGTGGGTCAAATTGTTTCTTTAGGAAATATATTGACGATGGGATTGCAGTTTTTTGGGACCTTTTTATGTATCCGTCTTCTAGGATTGCAAAGAGCTCATTTTCTTGTTCCTGCTGTTTTAAGTATAGGAGCTCTGGGCTTTCTTTTTTCTTCTTCTTTTTCTGTTATGGCTACTTTTTTTGTCACTTTGAAGGCTCTTGAGTTTTCTTTATTTCTCGTCATCAAGGAGATGTTATATATTCCTTTGCGATTAGAAGAGAAGTTCCAAGCAAAAGCCATTATCGATGTCTTTATGGGGCGTTTTGCCAAGATTGGAGCTTCTTTAGTGATTGTCTTTTCTCAGTTTTTCTTTCCCGCGTTTATTTCGCCTTTCATTTCCTGGCTTTCTTTAGGGATTTTTCTTTTATGGTGCTTACTAGTAGCTTCTTTAAAGACAAGATACCCACAGTCTATGACTTTAGCGGAGATTAAGGAAAAGTAATAGTTCTCATTACGTCAGCAAGCTCTATTTAATAATGGCTTTAATCTGTTTATTTATAAATAATATAGTGCTTTAATTTTACATTGACAGAAGAGCCGCCTCTAAAGCATCAGTGAAATTTGTAACTTTAGACAATATTTCTCCGTCCTTTACCTTCATATTAGCCCAATATTTTTCAATCGGATTCAAATCAGGAGAGTAGGGAGGAAGAAAGAGAAGTTTACATCCTGCAGCCTCCATAAGTTTTTGGCTTTCGGTTGATTTATGAAAACTAATGGATTTGTTATTACTAGAAAATGAAAATCGAACATTTTTAAAAGACTCTAACAAATTAAATTTTTCTGTTTTTTATTTTATATTTATATTATTCTAGTTTGTTAAAAAGTTTTTAATTTAAGTTTAGGTTGTTATGGGAAATTGTATTGGTGGTATAAAAAATAGTGTTCCTTCGACTCCGTCAGCCAGAGCTAATCAAATTGATGAGAAATTTTTTTATTATATTAACGGGCTTTCTGATGATGTTGAGATGTGTGTTTTTTCTTATTTAAAGTTATCCGATCTTAGGAACGTTTGCCTTTCAGATAAAAGAAGAAATGAGGTAGTTAGCACTCTTCGTTATAAAGGAAGTCCTAGCTTGAAAGATAGTGTTGTCTATAGAGACTTTGCTTTTAATAGCAGAGACTGGAAGACGTACTGTAAAAAAGATGTAGATACAGAAGGTGAGGATGCCTTTTTTTTCAAAAACATCTATAAAGAGTTAAATAAGCCCTGTCCGGCATTTCCAGGGAAAAGAATAGGTCAAACTCATATGGTTACATGGGTTCCGAAAACGATAAATGGAGAGCCTCTTACATTAAATGGCTTTGGAAGAGTATTAAGAGAGCCTTTTCCTAAAAACCCCACAGGCTATAGAGATATATGGGATCCTATAGTTACTAAACATGGCAATACCGGCGTTCTTAAATCTGGTTGGGTTTTCATGACGGGGGATGTTATTCCCGAAAGCAGATATAAGCCTTATACGATTCAAGAAGG
>CANNLR010000098.1 GCA_947505635.1 Chlamydiota bacterium | reverse complement strand
TTTAATTTAGAAAAAAGGGCAAAAATATGTACCCCTACGCTAGCTGAACTCTCTTTTTCAATCTCTTGCCTAATTCCCTTTTGCGATAAAGAAAACACTTCTGAGTACAAGATTTTTTGCTCTGCAGAAAGATCACAATACGCAATCTCTTCAACCTTCTCTGGTAGCTCTAGCAACACTTCTGTTTTTTTGCGCCTTAAGACAAAAGGACGAATCATTTTACCTAATAACTGCTTCTTACAAATGTCCCCTTCTTTTTCTATTGGCATCACAAAATGCTCTTTAAAATAGGCATCAGAAGGAAGATAATGAGGTAAAACAAGGTCAAAAAGAGCTTTTATATCTGTTATCTTATTTTCAATAGGGGTTCCTGTAAGACCAACTGCCATCTTTACCTGTAAGCTTCGTAACGCTTTATGGATTTGAGATCTTGAGTTTTTAGCCTGCTGCAGTTCATCATAGATACCGATAGTAAAGGGGATTTCTTCTAAACGTTTTCTTTCACTTCTTACCATCCCATAAGAGGTCAGAAGAACATCATACGAATCCTCTAATTTGTCGGCTTGTCTATTTTGCCCATAAAAGACATAGACTTGTAAGGCCGGTAAATATTGTTTCAAAAGTTCTTGCCAGTGGTAGATAACAGAAGTAGGGCACACCACGAGAAATCGTTTCTTAGCTGATTTCTCATTAAAGGCTGCTGCAAGAAGAGCCATAGCTTGGTGTGTTTTTCCAAGACCCATCTCATCACATAAAATGCCTGAAAGGCCATAACAATATAAAAACCAAAGCCACCTTACTCCTGTTTCTTGATAACCTCTTAGACTGCTCTTTAACCCTTCCATAGATAAAGGTCTAAAACCTTCACAAGATTGAAAATCAGTAAATGTCTTTTTTGTTAACTCTGCTTTCTCCCCATCACCTGGAGCTAAAGTAATAATTTCAGAAGATTGCAGTCTAATCCATTCTAAGGCACCGATCTGTAATTTCTTTTCCTTACCTATCCACTTCTTTTTTGAAGTCAATCGAAGCCAGTGAAATCTCTCTGAAGTAAGATCTATTAACCCAGCTTCTGAAAAAATATGTTTCTTCCCTTCCATAATAGACTGCCAAAGAGTTTGTACACTCACAAGGCCTATATCTGTCTTATAAGAAAGATCCATTTTCCATTGGTGCGAATTTTCATCTTCTTCTCTTTGCATATCCGATAATTGTAATTCCATATAAAGAGGTGTGCGCAATCTAGGATCCATCTCAACGATCCAAGGCTGCCACTCTTTACTATGTGTATGAAAAAAAAGTTCTTCTTTTTCAGAAAGAACTTTTTCTTCTAAATACTGTTCCATTAAAACAGGCAGACAAGAGATCTTAGCAAAACCCTCGCCCTTCACATAAGTATACTCCCCAAAAAAAAGGACCCCTTTTCCTTCATAAAACGGAAATAACGAAAAGATTGGTTTCACACTAATCCCTTCCTTACTCAATAAAACCTTTAAAAAAACTTTTTCTACAGGGCTTGAAGTAGACATGAAATGAGGGATGCATTCTAATTCTTTTTTATGAGCTCTAACAAAAAAAGGAATATCCTTTTTTAGCACCCTCTTTCCTGCCCAAACAGCTATAATTTCCCCTTCTTTTTTCTTAGGAAAAAAACCTCTTAAGGGAAGAAATATCCACTCATCTAAATCAATAACCCCTTTTTCTTCTTCTGCAATATCAATATGAGAAGAAAACAGAAGATTGCTTTCTTGATCTAGCTCATAAGACACAACAGATTCTATATTAGCTAAATGAATACAAAAACCCTCAATTCCATTTAACCAAACTTTATGACGTTTGATGAAATCTCCGACCTTCTCCCTTTCTATTGTTATATTCGAAGAAGAAAATAAAGGAGGCTGTACATAAAAAAAGCCTTTATCGAGTAAATAAACCCAACGACCTAAAATAGCTGATCCCTGTACTGAAAGGTCTCCTGAAGAAAATAAATACATCTGCACATGCAAAGAACTCTTTTCATCGAAATGAAGTTCATACTGCAAAGGATAGATCCCCTCGTGCACCTTATCTTTTAAATATCTTTTTAATAAATCAGTATATTTATTAAGAAATATTTCTACATCGGCACTTTTAATTTCTTGAACTGCAAAAATCGGATCTAACTTTTTACTTAAAAACCCTTTTCCAGGAATAAACTTCCAATCGCCAAGATCAATACTAGTATCAAAGGTTGTTTCTTGAGAGCGCTCTTCTATAAAACGCAAAATGAATTTGGCTTCAGTTTTATCATATTCAATAGCCTTTATAGCTTTATCTTCTATTTCATAAAGAGATAGAGGGCTTTGCACTGTCTTTAAAGAAGGCAATAGCATAGGCCAATCCAACTTCCCAATATAAAAACCACAAGTGAGACAATCCCATGTAATACGAACCCATTTTGGCATCTCTTTTTTAGGAAAAAATTCCAAGGTGTAAGCTTTTCCTTCTTCTTGTAAAGAAAGGAACCATTTAGCTAAATCCGACCAAAAAGAAAGTTCGTACTGGAGCATTTCTGTGGGCTTTCCTGACTTCCAAAGGCGAATTTCTTCTTCAGTAAGATTAGAAAATTTTAAAGAGGTCTCTTCTGTTTCTATCGGTCTATCCTCTATAATTTCTTCTAATTTCTTTTTCCCCTCTTCATTAGAGGCTTGAATAGAAAAAACCACCTTATTATTAATCAGCCTAGCTTCCCATCTTTTCCCTTTTGTCAAGGTATCAGCTCTATATCCATGATGCTTACTTGCAATGCAACAAAGCTGATTCCAGAATGAATTAATAAATCGTTCATGCAACGGATTTCTGCTATCTTTTAAAATAGCAAAATAAGCAGCTGCCAGATGAGAACAATGCCCCCTATCTGAGCAAGTGCAAAAACAATCAAGGATACGACCCTCACTATCCATCTGCAAAAAAGGCCATAGGGTGTTTTCCCCTTCTACTACTTCTACTTGATAGGTGCCTCCTGAAAACACCATCGAACGAACTTCTCCCCTTTTGAAAGAGGCTTCCCCTTCTTCCCGTTCTTTCTCTGTAAAAAGCAGTAACTTCATGCAACCTCAAAATTATTCTATATATTTTCATCGTGCCAAATTCTTACTTACAGCACAACAAACTCTTATAATTTATTCCTTAAGATAAAGGAAATTGCCCAAAATAACACATCTTCACATACTATTGCCACAAGATACGGAGTTAAATAAAAATTAATCTCTCAAATAAAAAATGGAAAAAGTAAGCAAGCCCTAGCACCAAGACCCACTTATTCTTCCCATTCTTTTTATTTGTCTAAAAAAGATTACGCCTAAAATGTCATTTTCATGATGTGAAAAATCAAAGACCTTATTCTATCCGGCTTTGTCGCAGAAGATTGTTCTTGGAATTCGAAATATTTTAGACTTAAAGACAGTTATCTAAGATTTTACATAAAATGCATTCAACCCAATAAAGGAAAAATAGCAAGACTCAAAAAAGCCTCGCAGCTGTTACATCTAAGACTTGATGCTAAAGAGGCAATCGTCCCTCAAAAACCAAAGCTGCAGGTCCTACCATGTGCATTTTCTTGTCTAAAGAGTTATCCTGAAAAGAAAACTCTAATGATTCTCCCGACTTAGGAATAACACGAAGAGTGTTCGCGGAATCTCTTTTTTTGGATACAACAAAAGCTGCGGCTGCAGCTCCCGTACCACAAGAAAGAGTTTCTCCCTCTACACCTCTTTCATAAGTGCGAATGCGAATAGCTCCATCCGGCATAATCTTAATGAAATTAACATTTACACCTGTAGGAGCCCAAAGAGGATGAAAACGAATTTGCTTACCAAGCTTATCTAACTCTAGTTCTTCTAAGTCTTCTACAATAATAACAGCGTGAGGAACCCCTGTATCTACAACATAAAACTCATAAGGCTCCAACTCTCCTTCCAATTTGCCACCCCAACAGAGAACTTTTGGAGAAGGAAGTTTCACTAAAACCTTTCCCCCTTGAAAATCAGTCGCAATGACAGAGTTTTGCGTTTCAATAGTAAAAGAATCTTCTTTAAATCCTAGATGCTTAAGATAAAGAACAAGACAACGAAAGCCATTTCCACAAAAAGCAGCTTCAAGCCCATCTGCATTGCAGATGCGCATACGAAAATCTGCACAAGCAGAAGATTGCAAAAGAATTAATCCATCAGCTCCTATCCCAAATTGACGAGAACAGAGCTTTTGAATAAAGGGTCTATCTTCTATAGAAAAGCGGCTTGATCTATCATCTAAAAGGATGAAATCATTGCCCGCCGCTTGATATTTAGAAAAACAAAGAGTCAATTTTACAAGATCTCCGCATAACTTGAGATGACCTTGTCAAGCAAACCAAAATCTTTAGCTTCTTGTGCGCTCATCCAAGCATCTCTATCGATCGCCTTATCGATAACACTATACTCTTTTCCTGTTGCTTTCACATACATATTAACAATGGACTGTCTTGTCTTTAATATCTCTTTTGCTTGGATATCCAAATCGGTCGCTTGACCTCGGATAACCCCATAAATTGAAGGTTGATGAATCATGATCCGAGAGTTTTCTGTAGCAAACCTTCTTCCTGGAGCAGCGCAAAGACTCAAAATAGAGCCCATAGAGGCAGCAAGCCCTGTAACCAATGTCGTAACAGGAGAAGAAATTAATTTAATCTGATCCCAAATAGCAAAACCGGAATCAACAGACCCGCCTGGAGAGTTAATCACAAATAAAATAGGCTCTCCTGGCTTAATAAGCTCAAGATACCAAAGCTTTCGAATGATCTCTTTTGCACTGTCTGAACTTACTCCATCTGACAAGAAAATACGACGGTGCCTTAAAAGCACTTCATCAATCTTTTCTTCGACTGCTCCAGTTTTTTTCTTTGCCTTGTCTTCTTCTGGTTCTTCCAGGTGAAACATAACGATCTCCTATTGTTGAGGATGCTATTATCTTTGTTGACTATTTTTTTTCAATCTATAAGTAATTCTGGATATAAGGGAAATGGCACGAGAAGATCTTTTACCCTTCTTTGCACTTCTTCCAATATACCTTGTTCTATAATCACTTTGCTGCGGCTCTTACCTCCTGTTTCTTCACAAGGAGCTGGCTTTGCTGCTTTAAGCAAGGTATAGACACAATCAGCTATTTCCTCCATCTCTTTTTCTTTCATCCCTAAAGTGGTCACAGCAGCTGTTCCTATTCGTATTCCTGACGTAAACCAAGGCCCATTTTGATCAAAAGGAATTCCATTACGATTAAGCGTCATTCCTGCTGTTGTTAAAGCTTCTTCTGCCTGCCTACCTGTAAGACCAAAAGTTGTAGCCACATCTGCCACGAGTAAATGATTGTCTGTTCCTCCCGTTGTGAGACGAACCCCTTTTTGAACTAAGGCTTCAGCCATTACCTTTGCATTAGACACAATTTGCGCAGCATATTGTTGAAAGGAGGGAGTATTAGCTTCTTTAAAAGCAACAGCCTTAGCTGCCATAACATGAGGAAGAGGTCCCCCTAACACCACAGGACATCCCTTATTAACGACATCTTTAAATTCTTTTGTGCACATTACAAATCCCCCTCGAGGCCCTCGTAATGTTTTATGCGTTGTAGAAGTAACAATGTCTGCAAAAGGAATAGGGTTATATTCCCCCTGCATAACCTTCCCCGCGACAAGTCCAGCAAAATGAGCCATATCCACCATTAAGACCGCTCCGACGCTTGCAGCTATCTCTTTCATCTTAGCAAAATTGATCAAACGAGGATAAGATGAATAACCTGCAACCAAAATCAAAGGTTTTTCTTTTTTCACTTGCTGCGCTAGCACATTATAGTCAATTAACCCCGTATTGCGATCGACATCATAAGGAACCGACTGCATCATTTTCGCTGATATATTATGACGATATCCATGAGTTAAGTGCCCTCCTGAATTCAAGGAAAGGCCCATTATCTTTTGATTCACAAGAAGTTTTCTTACAATTTCATATTCCTCTGGAGAGAACGCATCAATATTTTTTTTACCAAGCCTCTGAACTTCTTCATTTTGTATTTTTTGTACTAAGATTGCCCAAAAGGCCACCAAGTTAGCATCGATCCCTGAATGAGGCTGCACATAAGCATGATCACATCCAAAAAGTTTTTTCAACTCTTCGCAAGCTTGCTCTTCTATAGCATCCACATTTTCACAACCGGCATAGAATCTATGATGAGCAAACCCTTCTGCATACTTATCTGTTAGCAAGTTCCCCATTGCTAACTGCACAGCTAACGAAGAATAATTTTCCGAAGCGATGAGCTTTAAATGAGATCTTTGATCTTTCAACTCTTGCACAATTTTTTGCGCAATAAAAGGATTTTCTTCTTGTAGATAATCCAATCCTGCCAAATAGGCTATTGCCGCTTTAGATTGTCCTTTTGTCGCTAAATATTTTTCTAAGTAGGCCATTACTCTCTCCTGCTTTCATCCAAAAAGGGTCATTGTGTCAGAAAAACATTATCTCGTCGACTATTTATCTTCGCCGATTCAAGTTAGAACTGCAACACTATAGTTAAAAAAAAGAATAGTTAAGTGATGAAGAAATCTCTACATTGGTTTTAACGACAAAACCCATAAGGAGAGACCCCATATGTTAAAAAGCTATCATCACCTAACTTATGCTCAAAGA
>CANNLR010000097.1 GCA_947505635.1 Chlamydiota bacterium | reverse complement strand
CGTTATACAGTAAATTTTGATTACTATGTCATTTTTTTTGTGATTTTCTAGAAAAAGTGTTACCTAAGTTTGAACCTGGCCCTTTTTTTTAAGATGTCTCTTTCTATTTTCACATCAGATAAGTCCTCATTACATGGCTTAGGAGTTCCTGAACTTTTAAATTCGATTGTTCTTGTCTATGTTCTTTATGTCCACTAAATCGTAGCAGGATCAATTTGTGATTATCCCAATAGTTGGCAACAAGTGGATAATAATTCCTTAGAATATTTAAAAATGACGTATCCTGGGGCTATACTCAAAACGTGGCATGGAAGATAACTTTTCAAGGAATGTGGAAATGGGTATAATCTTTTCAATAGAAAGTTTTATGAAGAGGTGATTGTGGCAATGGATGTATTGGAAAGAGATTCCACGTTGGATTTATTTAATGAGTATGTGCAATCTTGTAATTCAAATAAACTTAGGGCTGTTCAATCAGAATTAAAAAATTGTACAATAGAGATTCTTTCAAAAGAAAATCTTAGAATCCAGGCAAGCATTACTTATGGTGCTTACTTTGCTTGTTTAGTGGAATTAGAGCAAAAAGGAAATGCTCTTTCTCATAGTTGTAGTTGTTCTAGCTACAGATGGCAAGAGTGTCATCATCCTGCTATATTGGCCTTATATATTTTAAAAAATCCTACTCTTTTGAAAGATTTTCGGGCGACTTCAATTTCAAGAGAGGAGAGTCATTGGCTTAAGACTCTTGAAGAGGATCCTGTAACGTCTCCTATAAAAGACAGTGATGCGTTTTTAGCTTATATTTTTGTTCTTAATCAAGAGACGCCACCTACTCTTACGTTAGAATTTTCTTCTGTAAAACAGAAAAAGAATAAAGAATTTAAGGCGGGTCTTTCAAAAACTTACAATATAAGCCAACTCTATGAATGGCCAGATTCCATAAAAAAAGGATTAATGAGTGGGGACTGGGAAGTTTTACAACTGGTGTTACAAAGTAAGCTAAGAGCTGGAAGCCAGTCTGTGCCAATGGTCAAAAAGCTCGTGGAAACAAATAGATGCTTTTTCAAATCAATAGAGTCAAGGGCTCTTGCGTGGGGAGAGGAGAGAGTTGCTTCTTTTGAGTGGAATTATGATGGACAAGGAAAGCAGACGGTTCAATTTGCTGTAGAACCTGGAGTAGAGTATTTTTTCTTTAATGCAGAAGTAGTTTATGTAGATGCTATCAAAAAGACTTGCGGACTTCTTTCTCTTCCTATTTCCTCTTCGAGCGCTAAAAAGCTTTTAACAGGGCCTTCTATTCAAACGCGTAAATCTCCTTTAATTCGAGAAAAGCTTGCTAGTATTTTAAAAACTGCGCCTGTTAAAGAAAAACCCCTGATTATTTTATCTAAAATAGCCCCTATTCCCCATCTGTCTTTAGATGTAGAAGATGGAGAGACTATAGAAGGAAGACTTTCTTTTTTATATAAAGAGGCTAAAGTCCCTTATGAAAGAGCTAATGGGTCTGTCTCCAGCATCATAACGACAGTTGATGCAGTGTATCAAGTAGAGAGGGATCTGATAAAAGAAGGTAAGGCTCGAGAAGCATTAGAAAAAGGTGGATTTGAGTTTTCACATTATAATTCGAGTACTTTTAACTTCTATGGGGAAGGGCATCTTGAAGAGATTTCTGTAGATTTGATTAGAACATTTATAAATCCTAAGAAATTAGAAGGATGGAAGTTTTCTTTTTCAGATAAATTTACTTTTCAAAGTATACATGAAGTAGATGAGTGGTATGCGGATACACTCGAGTCAGGAGAGAACTGGTTTGATTTAGAGTTGGGGTCTATTATAGATGGAAAGAGAGTAAATTTAATTCCTGCATTACGAAAAGTTTTAGGAGTTCTCTCTAGAGAAAACGTTATTTTAGAAAATCTGTCAGAAGAAGAATTGCAACAAAAGATTATCATCTCTGTAGGAAAGGCAGATGCAGTATTAATCCCTTTAAGTCGTTTAAAAACAATTTTCGGAGCATTTTTTGGTCTTTTAGAAGGAGGGGAAAGTGAGAATAAATTGAAACTTTCTAAATGGGATGCTCCAGCTGTTGGAGAGTTGCAAGAGGGGATGGGAGAAAAGCTTACTTGGCAAGCTCCTAAGCAATACGAACAGCTTAAGGATCTATTAAGATATACTAAGAAAATAGAATTAGTGTCTCCCCCAAAAGGGCTGCAATGCCAGCTTAGGACCTATCAATTAGAGGGCGTTAGTTGGTTGCAGTTCTTACGAGCATCAAGCCTTGCAGGTATTTTGGCAGATGATATGGGGCTTGGAAAAACGATTCAAGCATTAGCCCATATTCTTATAGAAAAAGAAAGTGGTCGAATGGAAAAGCCAGCTCTTGTAATAGCTCCTACAACTCTAATGGGAAACTGGCTTAAAGAAGCTGCTCGATTTGCTCCCGAGTTGAAGGTTCTCATTTTACAAGGAGATGAGAGAAAAAAACATTTTGATGCGATCTATCAAAATGATCTTATTTTGACAACGTATCCTCTTTTAGCAAGAGATCAAGAAGCCCTGTTAAAACATGAATTTCATTTGCTTATTTTGGATGAAGCGCAAAACATTAAAAATGCGAAAACGCAAGCGCATCATACAATTCGAAAAATTCAAGCTAAACATAAGCTGTGTTTAACAGGAACCCCTATCGAGAACCATTTAGGGGAGCTTTGGTCTTTTTTTCATATCCTTCTTCCAGGATTTTTAGGAGATGAAAAACAATTTCAGAAAGTATTTCGAAAACCTATAGAAAAAGAAGGCTCTTTAGAAAGGAAAAAGATTCTCCAAAAAAGAATTCATCCTTTTATGCTGCGACGCACGAAAAGTGAAGTAGCTCTTGATCTTCCCCCTAAAACAGAGGTAATAACTCCCTTAGATCTTTCTGAAAAGCAAAAAGATCTGTATGAAGCAGTCCGTTTGACTATGATGAAAAAAGTCTTATCTGAAGTAGAGAGTAAGGGGCTAGCTCGTAGTCAAATTGTTGTCTTGGCAGCGTTACTTAATCTTCGACAAATCTGTTGTGATCCTAGATTGTTAAAGAATACAAATGTGGAATTGTCGGTGAGGGATTCTGCGAAACTTTCTTATCTCATGGAATTTATTCCTCAGCTATTAAAAGAGAAGAGGCAGATTTTATTATTTTCTCAGTTTACAAGTATGCTAGCTTTAATTGAAGAAGAACTAAAAGCTTTAGGGATTCCCTATGCGATCCTTACGGGAGATACAAAAGACAGGATTACTCCTGTGGAAGAATTTCAAGCGGGGACAAAATCTTTGATGTTGATTAGCTTAAAAGCTGGAGGCACCGGTTTAAATCTCACAGCTGCTGACACTGTTATTCATTATGATCCCTGGTGGAATCCTGCTGTAGAAAATCAGGCTACGGATCGAGCTCATCGGATAGGTCAGACAAAGCCTGTTTTCGTATATAAGTTTGTGTCTACAGGTTCTATAGAAGAGAAAATCTTGCATTTACAAGCTCGTAAAAAAGAGATGGCAGAAGGGCTTTTTGATGAATCGAATACAAAGCCTTTGGATATGAACTTGGAAGACTTACATTCGCTTTTTGCTCCATTAGAGTCTTAAAAAAGTAAAGCCCCCTAAAGTGAGGGGGCTTTCCTTTAACTAGAAAGCAAATCCAACTTTTACAGTTAATCCTTGCAGAGTTAGATTTCCTGTATTGTTTACAGTGTCGTTAGGCATATTGTAATTATAGTTTAGCCAAATTTGTTCTTCCCAACCAGCTTTTGCATATAGTTGATAAGTTTCATTGTAGAACCATGTCATATAAGTAAGTCCTAATCCCAATTCGATCACAGGCAAGATAGTCTGTGTTTTTAGATTGCTATGGCGATCTGTGTGAATTCCATCGTCGAAGAAATCGGAATTACAATGATTATGAAGACTGCTCCAAAGAGCTGTTACAGCAAAATCTCCGTAAAATCCATAGGTGCGAGAAAGATGCCAGACAGTATTTACTCCAGCTCGAGCTCCTATTCCGGATAATGTCTGTGATAAAAAGGCTTTCACAGATCCATGTAAGCCTTCTTGATTTTGAATGAGGTTAGTTTTTTCTAACATTCTTGCTGCTTTCATTCCAAAGTGAGGTCTGAGAGTGAGTCTTTTACTGATAAAAAAGTTTCTTCCTAGTTCTGCGTCTAGGATGTTAAATTGTTCTTTTCTAGAACTTTTAGCATCGGCTAGGATTAAAGAGCTTAAGACTCCCGATGAGGTGTTTGCATGCACGAAAGAAGAATAGCTGAGTTCATCTTTAGACTCATGAGAACTAGATGACCAAGGATTGCTAAACCATGTGTATCCAAGATAAGTATCCCATCCATCGAAATCTAAATCTAAGCCAAAGCCTACTTTAAAGCCGGGCTTAAAGTGAGAAGAGGGGGATCTTACATGAGAGTCGATCTCAGCGTAATTCATTCCAGATACTTGAGATTTCCACCAAGTGAAATCTGCATCTACAAGAAGGCCTAGCCCATCTTGTACTCTAGGGGCAACAGC
Organism: Chlamydiota bacterium; assembly: GCA_947505635.1. GTDB lineage: Bacteria > Chlamydiota > Chlamydiia > Chlamydiales > Rhabdochlamydiaceae > CAIJXB01. The sequence continues at coordinate 2,403 of CANNLR010000097.1, read as the reverse complement.
AGGAGTGATGGTCCCTTTAGGCTGCGTTGTTACAGCTGGAGAAGAAGGTTGTGTTGCAGGAACAGGAGGTGGCATAGGGATATCTGTAGCAGACAAAAAAGAAAGACTGACACAGCTTAGCAAGGAGGATAAAACTATTTTATGTTTCATAGAATGCTCATAGGTTTGTAGATGAAAAATAGTAGCATGCTAAGCTAGGCTGCATTTTGCATGCAAGAAAAAATTTTGCGGCCAAGATGACTCGAACATCCACCAAGTTGCCCTGACTAGAACCTGAATCTAGCGCGTCTACCAATTCCGCCATGGCCGCAAAAGTTGCATTAAATGTACTAGTTTTTGTTCTTTAAATCTACTTTTTTATAAGGAAGGATGTCTCTAATGGGACATATTTATTTGTAGGTTTGAAGAAAATAAGATGTCTGCAAAATTCAGATCTAGAAAAAAAACATTTTCTGTAATACAGTATGTCCAGTTATATTATTTATGGGGGAACTGACTGTGGCTCAAGAAAATATTAAGAAGTTAACGCAAGAGAATTTTGATGCAGAGATTGCCTCTGGAGTAACGCTAGTTGATTTTTATGCAGATTGGTGTGGGCCATGTAGAATGCTCGCTCCTGTATTGGATGAAGTAGCTCGAGAAGTGCAAGGAAAGGCATCTGTTGCTAAATTAGATATAGATCTAGCTCAGAAGGTGACTGGAGATTTACAGATCACTTCTGTTCCTACTTTAATTCTTTTCAAAGATGGAAAAGAATGTAAAAGAATTATAGGTCTTCGTGATGCAGATTTTATCAAAGATTTTGTAGTTTCAGCTTGTTAAACAATTCTAAAGTCCGCCTAGCAAGGCGGACTTTACTTATTGAACCCATCCAAAATATCGTAGTACAGACCATCTAGGCGGAGGGATTACGACGATTTCTGTTTTTTCTAGAATCCAAAGATTATATTGTTTATCTGTATACCCTTGTATTTTTTTTAGCTGTAACCATTGATTGAGGTAATTAAGAAACTGTGGATTGTTAGGAGCAATGGCATAGGCTAAACTATCTTTTCCAATAGTAGGAGATGGAAAGACGATCTTGAATTGATGATGTCGAAGAGACCAGGCTATTCCTTCGTTTTCTGTCCAAAAAAGGGCATCAGCTGGTGGAGGAACTGTTGCAAATTGATCAGGGGAGTCTAAGGTGACGATAGGGTGATTAGAAAATAAAGATCGGGCTTGGTTTTCGTAAGAGGTTCCTTTTAAGACGGCAATGGATAAGTGGGGGCGATTTTTAATAGAATCTAGGGAGTGGAATTTTTTTTTATTTTGGCTCGTTGTAATGAATATAAATTCAGGTTCTAGATAAGATTCTGTGAAAGAAATTTCTTTTAATCGGGGTGCATTAATAGAAAGAGCTGATAGTGCTATATCGTAGACCCCTTCTGTTAATTCTGTAACAACATTCTCATATTTCATGGGGATGAAGGCAAGAGAGCAGCCTAAATCATGGGCTAGTTCGTAAGCAAATGCAATATTATATCCAACGAGTTGATTTTCTATATTGTAAAAAGAAAAAGGAGGAATATTCGCTGTATATCCTAATTTTAGGATTTTTGTTCGAAGGATTCTTTGAAATGTGTCCTCTCCTATGGACGGAGTGTTTTTTAGGGGAGGGGATTTGTAAGTTACGACGGGGGTTTTAGATGAAATAGTTAGCTCAAAGATGCTTGTTTTTTCATTTTTGATTTCAGGAAGAGGATTAAAGGCTTTAATTACGGAAAATAAGGCTAAAATAGGAACGAATGTGATGATGGCTTTTTTTATGATTTTAGAAAAGCTCAGTTTGATGAGTTTTCGACTTGCTAAAATAATTAAAAGAGAGACGGTGGTAATTTGCATAGCAGAGGCCATAGCTTGAAAGCCAGAAGTAAAAGGAAGGGTTGTAAGAAAAAGAGATAGAGCATCTTGAGGTAAGCCTAAGGAGGCAAGGAGGAAGGTTAAATTGTTGATTGAAGATCCCATTCCGATAGAGCCAACTCCAGTTAAAACGGTAGTTAGAAAAAGTTCTATCTGACTTGGTAGACTTAAGGAAATTTGATAAAATAAAGAAATGAACAAAATAAAAAGGGTGATGAAAAGAGATCCCATAGGGAGGTTAAAGGCTACAGATACGGTTCCTTGTATTTGATTTTGGGCTTTTTCATCAAAAGGGTCAATGCTAAGAGTTTCTTTCTTTAGTAGTTCTACAATATAGGGAAGGCATACAATAACTACGTTTGTTGTGTAAGCGATAAGAAGAATAGGCGAAAGTTGTTTAAGCCAACGAGAAGAGGGGATGTGAGTTAACATACTGGTGATTTTAGGAAAGATCCAAAAAATTACAATCGATAGGCAAAGAATATATAAAATCAAGTAACT
>CANNLR010000096.1 GCA_947505635.1 Chlamydiota bacterium | reverse complement strand
TTCTTTGTCATAGTGATAACTCCATTCATTAAAAAATCTCCTTAAATGGCTAATGAACTGATTCTCATATGCCATAAACCGGAAATTTCTATTTGGGAGAAACCGGAAATTTTAATTTTGCGCCAACAAACTATTATTTTAATTGTTATACGTAATTAATTAATATGATAAAATAGCTTAAAAAAGCTAATTTTAATTACAGAAAACAACAAGGTTTAGTTATGTCTATAAGAATAACATCTGGAATAATTGACAATTCATTTAAGCTCGCCTCACCTCAATCTATAGAATCTCCAGCTATAAGAAGAATAGAAAAAATACGCAACCATTCCCCCTCATTCTCTTCTAATCCAGTAAGCATCAAATCTGAAGAAATCTTACGTAAGCCTCTGGAGCAACCTGATCTCGATCTAGAACTGCATACTCAAGAATTCGTCATTGAAACAAAACAGATCAAAATTGCAAATCACCCCTACGCCTTTAATCCTTCTATCATTCAATGGAATGGGGGGATTTTACTTAGTTTTCGTGAATTAGACGCTCAGCAAAAATCTTACTTAGGCCTAGTCTGGGTCGATGAAGCCATGAACCCTATCAGTCCTGTTCAAATGCTTAGCACAGAGGTGGGGTCGGGCTTTGAAGATGTCCGTCTTGTCTCTGCTCAAGAAAAACTCTATATAGTCTATTCAGGGACTCCAAATAACCCAGAAAAATCCGAGAACGATCAAAAAACAATAATAGGAAGTAGTGGATCCAATGTGAGAATTAGAACTGCTGAACTTATTTACGATGAAAACTTTTCCATTCAAAATGATGAGTGTTTTATCCTATTTGATGCTGAAAATCCAAATAGACCTGAAAAAAATTGGGTACCTTTTGAGCGTAATGGAGAATTGTTATTTTCATATAGTCTCTCCCCACACAAAGTCCTAAGACCAATATGGGGAACTGGAAAATGTGAGACAGTTTCCTTAAGTAATTATAAGATTGAATCTCATTTAGGAGAGCTCCGCGGTGGGACCCCAGGGCTTTTACTTGAAAATGGAAAGATGCTTAGTTTTTTCCACACACAAAAACACATGAAAAGTCAGCAGTCCTTAGGACAAGCTACCCCTCATTACTTCATGGGGGCTTATCTTTATTCATCAGATACATCTTTAGAAATTACCCATATCAGCCCAGACCCTATTGTAGGTCCTGGATTTTATAATGGTAATTTTTACAAGCCCCACTGGCACAATGTGAACGTAGTTTTCCCTGGCGGTTTTATCATGCAAGAGAAAAATGAGAAAAAATATGCATGGGTTGTCTATGGTAGACAGGATCACGAAACTTGGGCAGTCAAAATCGATTTAGATAATTTGCTTAAAAGTTTAGTTGAAGTAAAAACCACACCCTTCACTCTTCCCAAAGAGTTTTCACTGAGTCATTTTTTAAAAGACAGCTTTTTCAACGAACTACATGAGAAATATGAAAAAATAGAAAACAAAGTGGCTGCGGAAAATGCAAAACGTCTTTCTTTTATCCCAGAAAATAGCCCCCTAAGAGAGATAAACTCAAATTATATCAAAGCGTTATGTGAAGATCCTTGTAACGCAGTTGCGGGGGTTTTTCGCAAACAATTGGAGCATATGAAAGGGGGAAGCCATACTTTAGTCTTCTCTACCGAGGTGTCTGGTAAGACTCTTGTCCTCAAGCAGGGGGATGTTTTAAATGATTGGAATATAGGAAAAAGGCTATCTGACCCCCATTTCATGCAATGCTATACAATTTTTAAAACAGAAGAGGGCGACTCTCTTAGTCAAAATGCTGTTCTCATCACAGAATTTATAGAAGGGAACACTCTTTCCTCTGAGATGAAATCTTGGCAAACAATTCCTGATACATTCTCTACAATTCTCCTAGAACTCACCCAAGCCTTCCGCTATCTCATAAGCCAAAAAATCATCCCTCACGACATACACCCAGGCAATATTATAATCCAACCAAATGGGGCTATAAAGTGTATTGATTATGGGCACTACAGAAACGCTGATGAAACAATAGAAGATTACAAAATTTTCTCAGAAGCTATCACCCATGCATTTTATAGCTTGCTTCACCCCTTGCTTTACCCCTCTCAGCCCTTCGAAACCAAACATGCAGTTCAAGCTTACAATGAACTTATGATCCTTAAAGACAAATTAGAACAAAATGGCTCACAAGCTATAACAGAAGAGCAATTACTTGACTGGTTAGACCAGGTTATTGACCCCTGGATTCGAGAAAGACTTCTCCCATCTTAAAGAAAATACCTACTTGTAACGAAAAAAGACCGCCTCTAACTCAAATTGCACAATAGATTATTCTATTAACATTCTTATTTTTAAGTGCATTGTAAAAATCAGTATCAAGGATTGATTCTATTTTAGGGGCTGAATTTTCTTTAACGAAAACCTTAATCTTCCGAATATTTAGGACTAGACCCTCTTCATAAAAGCCTACAACTTCTTTTTTCGCTTGTAGAATCGGCGTTAGTCTCTTAGAAATAGCAAAACAAACTCGACGCTTAGTTTTTTTTACATAAGTTTTTTGAATTCATTGTACCAATATTCTGCATCTTCGTTTCCTTGATAGGTAGGGTGCATCATGCACAAGATAATCCATTCAAACTCTTCTTGAAGAGTTACCGATTTTTCTTTATTCCTTTTATCTAATTCTTTTTTTCTCTTTGTAATCTCCTTCGAGATTTCCCCCAAAATAAGATCCTTTGAATCACTTTTCACTAAGCCATCCGCAAAGATCCTTTCAAATCGATCACCTCTCGCAAACAAAGATCCTTTATATTTCTCATCATGGAAAAGTCCATAAATTGTACATGCTGCTCTATACAGATCCTTTCTCTTGTGATAAGAAAATCCCTCGACAGTCTTTGAACTTTCCCAATCTATTACTACCAATCGATACCTAATGCCACGCTGTTTAGCTTCTGTAAATTCCTCTAAAAGAAGATTTCCCTTATGGAGATCTCCATGCGTAATTCCCCTGTCATGAGCCCCTTTCAAAGCTTCCATTAAATCAGTAGCTAAGATTATCTTCTCTTTCACAGAAAGCTTCATTTTTAAATTCAAATCTCCTGCAACATAAAAAGGAAGGATCATTTTCTGCACAAGTTGATTATTCCTACTATGGACAGGAGCCCCAACAAGCTGTACAGTGCGACTAACCCCTTGCAGCTGTCTCAAAACTTCTATTTCTTTTTCTAAAAGTCCCGGTTTTTGTGATGTAAGTACAGCTACGATCTTTGGATTTTTTATATCGTATTGAATCGCTTTAGAAAGAACTTTATTCTTAGATGGTTTTGAATAAAACCTATCTAGATGAATGAACACAAAACCTGTAGAGGGATCATACTCAATATCGCAAGGCAGATCTGTTCTTTTGCGATCAACATAGAACTCTTGGTAAGCTATAAAGTTGGATAGATAATTTTCAATAAAATGAACAATTTCTTTTATTTCAAGCTTTGTAAGGCCTGTTCCTCCACATTCTGATAAGATGTTATTAATAATCTCATTTTCCCTGTTTATTTTATCTTTATTAGATAGATCAGAATCCCCTGTATTCCACTCTTTTGAGTTTAAACAGGCTAGAAAAAGAAAAAAGAAAAGAAAAACTTTCATCATAAATTACTCCCAATGTTTACCAGATCATTCCAATATATCCCCATCTTCTTAGAGATATGAGCCTTTACATTCTCATAACGCGGCTCTCTTTGAGGTTGCTCTGTATCTATGCAGGAAAACTTACCACTTCTTGTATGAGGAATATTAGCAGGAAGACAAGAAGAGGCATATCCATGGCTTATAATACAATATAGTTCCTCTAGCTGCCTCTTGGTAATAAGATTTTTCCAAGCCTGTTTTGATTGTTCTTTAGAAACTATATCCATATCAGTCACAAGTAAAACAGGGACATCCCCTATAGGCGTAGTATAAATCCATTTATCGGGAACAGTAAAATAACGTAAGCTTTCTTGCCTAATTAAATTTCGTATATTTTCTGCGCCCCTGCAACGATTGACCAAGTTTTCTAAATTTTCCTCTTTTGATCTTGTTGAAGACTCTAGATAAACTTTTATAAGGTATCCAGGCAATGCTGCATGTTTAGCAATTATCAACGTTGAAGGACGATAATGAAGAATAACAAATCCCTTTTTTTCAAAGTTTTTTTGAGTTTGAAGAGTTGTTGAAGAACTAAAAAGAGAATCTAACTTAGATCTTAAGGGATGATCGGAATAAAGAGCGTACTGATATAAGCTCTCATACTTATCTACATTTGTATCTGCCTGTATGGAATGAATAAAAAAAACAATGCATAAAACAGCTAGTCCTCTCACCTATTTTCTCCTGATTTAACCAATTGATCCCAATATCCATGCCTATCAGCAGAAATATATTTCTTAATATTGCTATACAAATGTTGTCTATAAGGATATGCCGTATCCACGCAAGCAAATTTTCCTATTTTTGTATAGGGCATGTTTCCACATAAATAACAAGATCCAAACCCGTGATTTAAAATCATATATAGTTCTCTAAGCTGCTGTTTATTAGCATCTTTCCAAGCTTTTTTAGACTCTTCCCTAGAAACCAACTTCATATCTTGAACAACCAAAATAGCTATATCTTGATCCTGGTTTGGAAGAAAATAAATCCATTTATCAGGAACCGAAAAATAACGTAATTTTTCTTTTTCGATTAAATTACGTATATTTTTTGCACCTTCACAACGATCCAACAACCACTGCGACTCTAAACAATTAGGATTAGAATAAAAATAGACCTTTACTAAATACCCTGGTAACGCAGGATGTTTAGCTACCATCATTCCCGATGGCTGCTTATAAAGAGTAACAAATCCAGCTTCTTTAAAAGTTGTACTATTTTCTAAAACATCTCTTCGGCTAAAAATATTATCTAAGTTGGCATATAACCAATGATCATCGGAAAGAACATATTCTGCTAACCTTTCATTTTCTAAATCGCCGCCTCTAGCATCACTAGCTTTCATTAAAAAAATGAAAACTAAAAAAAAACTAAAAATACTTATATTTATTTTTTTAAAAAGCACAATTTAGCTCCTTTTTTAAAGGGGCAACATAGCACATGAAAAAATAATAAACTACTATCTTCAGTCATTTTTTAGAGAATGGGTAGCTGAATTAAAAGCTAAAGAAGGTTCTTTTTGAGGCCAAAGACTAAAATGTGTAGATAAGCATTAAAGAGCTTTTTCTTCACGCAAAGATATTTGCATTCTGAATAAAGACTCTTTTACGTTAGCTAGGCCATGGGTGTCTTCAGGAAGGGTTAGCAAAGTCCTCATAGCAACTTCTACTACTCTTTGATCCTGCATCATTTGAAGAGCCTCTAATACATCAAAAGACCGCTTGATCAAAAGCTCAGGCTTTCTCAACATAAAGAGTTGTATCATTTTTTCACTATCTTGCATAAGGGCAGCTTGCTTCATCAAAATAATACGAACTTCATCACCTAAGGCCACTTCTAAAAAAGAATCTTTTTCTTTTAAAAGGTCATAGAGTCCCTTTTCAAGATCCATAGGAAGAAGATTCTTATTTTGTAAACTCTTTGCAGCTAGAAATAAATCAACCACTTCTTTTTGCAGGCCATTTTTTTTTAATCCATGCAAAATAGTCATATCTTGATCTGTTAAAGGCTCAGACAAAAGGAGCTTCTGATAGAAGGGCTCAAACAATTTATGAAGAAAAAAAATAAGATTAATATTTGTTCGATAATAATTAGAAATTTGCTTAGAAGAAAAATATCTATCTAACGCTGATAAGACTTCTGTATTGATCAATTTCTTAGCAAATGATTCATAAAAACCTGTCGTTGTCCCCATTAAAGAGAGGCCACTTAACCAGTGCTTATCATCACATCCAAAATAAAACTCATGATAAAGAGCAAGCCCTTTAGAAAGTCTATCTGATGTAGAAAGTTGGGTAAGCAAATCACAAGTTGCCACACTTTCTCCCAAGAACAGAAGACCTTGTTCTTGTAAGTAGTTTCTTCTGCCATCTCGATATTTTTTTGGATCTGGTTTAATATCTGTTAAAGAAATAATGGCATTAATTTTCTCTAAAGACTCTTTAGAGAGTAAAAACTCCTTATTTATAAAAGTATCTGGTAATTCGCCTAGGATTTTTGGCAAAATAATCTGAGATAAGCAAACATGGTGTAAATGAAATTCAGCTCCCGTAAGAAGCTTTGGATCGAAAATATTTTGTGCTTTCAATTTGTAATCTTCTAAAAAACTAGAGTCTTTTGCCATGTGGAATAACAAGGTACATGCATCTGAAGGAGGCTTTTGAATAAATAAAATGATCTCTTCCTCATTAGAATATCCAACATCATGAAATAGAGCTGCAACAATAGGTAATAATATGAATTTTGAGTCTTTAATCAAGCCCTCTTTAGAATGCTGTACTACAGCTTGTGTTGTTCCAAGGGTTACTTCCAGTGTATGTTGAATATTATGATAATGAATTTTCAACCCTTGAAGAAGGAAGATAACTCTATCGATTAATATATTTAAATCTTCAGCTATACAGGGATCTATAGAATGCACAAGTCTGATAATTTCAACTTTTTGATAGGCATTATTCTTGTAGCGATAAATATCCAAATTTTCTTTAACAAGAGTAAAAAAAGAATCTATATCTTCTTCAGAAATACTCTCCCTACTTATCCAATTTTTGAATAGCTTTGAAGAATCAATGTAATCAGATTTGACTGCTTCTAACAAGTGAGCAGCCTCTTGATCTAACCATTTCTTGTCGCTTTCTGCAGAAAGAACCCCCCTATGTCAGCGTAGTTGTCGCATTTACTAGAACTAAGGAGTTCGAAAAATGCAGACAAACTATACAAAAAGCTTTAAAATAGAAGCCGTAAAAAGATTCCATATGAGAAAACAGGACGAAAGTCT
>CANNLR010000095.1 GCA_947505635.1 Chlamydiota bacterium | reverse complement strand
CGGTTTGGACATAGGTTCAAAACCTGATTTTTTAAGTTCTGTTCCTGAAGGAAATTTTGTAAAAACTGTCTCTAAAGTGTACTTGATTCCAGTTTGCGTGCAAAAATCTGCCCTATTAGGGACTGTGGTATTTTGGTAGGGGTGATTAGAATCTGATTTGATCTTTTTTAGCTTGTCAGTATTTTTTGAAAGGCCCTCGTTTGCGGTAGTTTTTGATGGTGTTGGTAAGACAGTTTGGAGCGCTGTTTTACCTATTCGATAAGTAGTTATTTCTGGGTCTTGGTTTTTTGTTGAGAAAAAAAATCCTCTGAGGCCTTTAAAAAGGAGTCCTATGCTTGATAGTCCTCCAAAGAATGCTCCTGCTCGGCTAATCTCTGTGCTGGCGCTTTTTTCAGGTACACAAGGGTTTTCAACAAAACTATAGTTTGGTTTTTTTGGGATAGTATTAGCAGATTGGGCATTCTGAAGTGGTCGGGGGGGCGATTTTATAGGATTCATTTGAATGCCGATAGGATTGGCGTCTCCAGTCATAGTTATTCTCCCGTTTGCTTATTTTTGGCTTGGTTTAATAAAAACTCGAGATGGGGTTTCAGATCCTCTAGGTTTTGTTCGGTGATGATTTTTTGTAGCTCTTCGAGCTCTAAGAGTGCCTCGTCAAATTGAGAGAGTTTTAAATGAATCTTGGCACTTTGGAATCTTGATGTGGGATCGTGGGGGTTTAAAAGAGAGGCTAGTGAAAGAGAGTTAAGGGCGTAGATGTCTTGGTTAAGCTCTTTTTGGGCAAATCCTAGGGCGATCCAATGTTCCCAGATCATTGGATTGAGGAGTGTTAGAAAAGAAAAAAGAGAGACTGCTTCCTCATAATGCTTTTCATTAAAAAAACGGGAACCGAGATTGTAGATCCAAAGGAGAGTTTCATTGTTAAGTCCTAGGGCTTTTTGCCAAGAACCAAGTTCTGCTACCACTTCTTTTGTTGGAGGATTTTCTAGTTTAATAGCTGCTATTAGAAGCTCTTCAGAGTAGCTTTTTTTTTCGGATGGGGGAAGTAGATTTAAGTCTTCTTCGAGCAGCTCTTTCGCCTTTTTCATGTAGCCTATGAATTTTGTATTTTCAGTTTCCCATTCTTCTGTTAGAGAGATTGCTTTTTGCTTAATGTAGTTCTCTTTTGGAATTGGGAGTTTTCCTTTGCTTTCTAAAGCTTCTACCTGCTCCGTGGCGATCAGTTCAGCAAGCTCTGCAAAAATAGATTTTTTTTCTAGTTCCATAGCAATTCCTCTTTTTAATTTAAACATAACATAATATATAATATATTAATTACTTTAATTTTGTTCTTGTGTGCTTAAATTACTAACAGGAAATGATTTATTTATGATTTTAATATTTTTTGAATAAAGGAAGAGGGAGAAAGCTCCTGCGTGAAAGGAGAAGGAGCTTTAACTATTTTAGAAAGGAAGAGAAAAGCCTTCTGGTAAGCCAAAGTCACTACCTCCAGCTTCTATTTTCTTAGAGGCATCTGCAAAGGCGGCTAGGATGAGATCCTCAAGTCCTTCTATATCGGTAGGATCGACACATTCGGGTTTAATCGTAATTTTTTTGAGGATTTTTTCTCCATTTAATACAACTGTAACAAGTCCTGCGCCACTTTCTCCTGTAAAAGAGCTATTTTTCATCTCTTCTTGCATTTTTTGCAATTGCCCTTGCATTTGTCGTGCTTGCTTTTGCATTTTTGAAAAACCGCTGCCCATAACTTCTCCTTACTATAGTATTGTTTGTTTAGGACAATCACTATAAAGCCTTAGCTTTGAAAAGACAATGGGATTTTATGTTTTTAATCTTTAAAAAGAGCCCCTTCTAGTTCCACTGCAGCAAAGCGACTTAATGTGTCGTATTTAGCTTGGAAGTTTTTAGTTAAGGGTTCTTTAGTCTCTTGGGAGACAGGAGGAGGGATTGGTATTGTTGATGAAGGCTCTTTAATAGGTTCTGGAGCTGGCTTTTCTGGAATAATTTCTATTACAGGCTTTGGAATTAAATTTACAGGGGGGCTTTCTATTATAGGCTCTTTTTCTGTTTCGATAGAAGGGGTCTCTTGAAGTCCTTCGAGTCTTAAAACAAGATCGGCTGCAGAAATGCGGTGTTTACTTCTTAAAATGTTTAGAAGAGCCATTTCTAAGGTAACTCTTTTGCAGGGGCTTTTATGGATCTTATCATGCCATTCTATAAGGTAGTCCAAGATGTAAAGTAGCTGTTCTTCTGTGTAATTGGAGCAAGATTTGTTGTATTTTTCCTGCAGGGCAGAAGGGAAGTTTTCTAATAAAAGTCCTAATTTGATGCTGAGCAAGTTCCGATAGTGATCGAGGAGACATTCAAAGAAATGAGAGAGGTCCTTTCCTGAAGTGAAGATTTGGCTTGCCCATGTAAAGGCAAAAAGAGTGTTGTCTTGATCAAAGGCCTGATCAAAGGCAAAAAAAGCATCTGTTGGTAAAGTTCCTAGTGAATCTGATACCTGTTTTTCTGTAATAGAGCCTTCAGAAAAACAGAGGATCTGATCTAATAAAGATTCAGCAACGCGCATAGATCCATCTGAAAAGCAAGAGATAACGTGTAGAGCTTCTTCTTCATAGGGGATGGATTGTTCTTTTAGTATGTCGGCAAGTTTACGTGAGATGGTCGTTGTAGAAATTCTTTGTAAGTCAAATCTTTGACATCTACTGATGATGGTGGCTGGGATTTTATGAACTTCGGTTGTGGCTAAGAAGAATTTTACATGGGATGGGGGCTCTTCTAATGTCTTTAAAAGAGCGTTGAAAGCTTCTTTAGTGAGCATATGGGCTTCATCTATAATGAATATTTTACATCCAAAAGAGGTTGGAGCATAAGCTACTGTTTCATTAAGTTGACGAATGTCATCAATTCCTCGATTAGAAGCTCCATCGATTTCTAGCACATTTAAATTTTTCCCTTGGGATATTTCTAGGCAAGAGGGGCATTGATTGCAGGGTTCTGAATCTTTTGATAAATTAGGGCAGTTTAAGGCCTTAGCGAGGACTCGAGCTAAGGTTGTCTTTCCTGTACCTCTTGTTCCGCAAAATAGGTAGGCTTGTGCTGTTTTTTTCTGTCGTAATGCATTTTTTAATGTAGTTACGATCGCTTCTTGCCCTAAAACAGTAGAAAATGTTTGAGGTCTATAGGCTCTAGATAGTCCCTGATATTGTGACATGAAAGTTCTCCCTGGAATATCTAGAGTATAAAAAAATAGGTAAAAATCCTAAAGAAAAATAGTGAAAAATCTTTTTCCGTGTAAAAATATTTTTTTCAAACTTGTTTTTTAAGACGGAGAAGAGCAAGATCAAGAAAGATTAGTTTATGGGAGAGGGTAATGAGGAAGGATCTTGCGCTTGCAGGCGATTCCCCAGAGAGATCGTATAAGAAACTATTAGGCGCTAGTAAGTTAAGTTGGCGATGTTGCCTTATAGTTGCTTTTGCGATGACTTTGTGTCTGTTTTTACAGCTTCGAGAAGTGAAGATAGATGTTTTAGAACTCAACGCTATCTCTAAACAATATGTTGTAGCACAGACAGCCTTTGATTTTCCAGATCAAGAAAAAACTATCTTTCTTCAACAGCAATCTATGCAAGATATCGGGGCTATTTACCGATTTGATAGTAAAGAAATACATAAGATAACTTATGAATTTGAAGAGCGTTTACTACAAAATCAAGATTGGCGTAAAAAACTTTCTAAAATAACATTCGAGCAGTTGTATGGATATGCTGAAACAGTAGAGAAATTGTGCATAGAAAGCAGGTTCGCAGATGAAAGAACAATAGGAAGAATACAGGGGATAGAAGTTGCTTCTGAGTTTGTTTTTATTCTTTCAGACATCCGCGGTGAGAGCTCAAGCCCCCCCTCTTCATACTGGAATACTATAAGAGATCGCGTTTTTTATCAAGAGTCAGATTCTGCTGTTATTACTTTTGTGATCGACTTCTTTAAACAAAGAAAATGGCATCTTCAAGAAGATATAGGCCTAGAAAAGAGAATGAAACAGATTGCTAAGGATAGTGTGCCAGAACAGTACACTCTCATAGACGCAGGTAGTTTTATATTAGAGCCCGGAGAGAAGGTTACTCTAAGACATATTATGCTTATACAGTCTATGAAGAAGGCTCTGGAAGGGGTCGGATATTCTTTTTCCTTTTTATCGATACTCGGGACATTAGCTCTAAGTCTTATTATTACATTTTTAACGATTAGTTATTTGAAGCTGTATCATAAGGATATCTTTGCTTCGCTTCGAAGATTAACTCTTCTAACTGTTATAGCAATACTGACCCTTGCCATAGCTAAGGGGACTGAATACTTATTGTTGTATAAAGGGTATAATTTAATTGAGGCTATTAGATTTCCTTTAGTTGTTCCCTTTGCCTCAATATTGCTTTGCATTTTGCTCGGCGCTAGGATTGCTCTTTTTAGCTCTATTTTTCTGTCTGTGATCATTAGTTTAGGTCTTGTTATTGAGTATGATCGATTTTTGGTATTAAACTTGATTGCCTCTATGTGTACTATTGTCTTTGCTAGAGGATTGCATAGAAGAAAAGAGATTTGTCAAGTTTGTGGGAAAGTGTGGCTTTGTTGCATACCTGTTTTAATGGCCTTTCATTTAGAAGAAGGTAATTTCTTACAAATGAGTCTTGCTGTGGATATGATAACAGCCTTTGTATTCTTGGCAGTGACAGCTATTCTTGTTGTAGGACTGTTACCTCTTTTTGAGATCATATTCAATATCGTAACAGATATGACTCTGATGGAGTATATGGATCCAAATAGTGAACTTTTAAGACGGCTTAGCTTAGAAGCTCCGGGGACTTATCAACATTCTTTAGTTGTGGGCAATATAGCGGAGATCGCAGCAAGATCTATTGGAGCGAATGATCTTTTTTGTCGAGTTGCAGCCCTCTATCATGATATTGGAAAACTCTTTAACCCTCACTATTTTACAGAAAATCAATTAGGTGGATTTAATATTCATCAACTTCTGACTCCTTTAGAATCTACGCACGTCATTATTGCTCACGTAGCAGAGGGTGAAATCCTTGCTAGAAAGCATTCCTTACCGCAAAGTTTTGTTGATGTAATCAGGGAGCATCACGGCAACACGCTTGTCTACTTTTTCTATTGTAAACAGATAGAACAGATGGATGGCGATCCTGCCAAGGTCAATGAAAAGCTATTTCGATATCCAGGGCCAAGGCCTCATACAAAAGAATCAGCTCTAATTATGATTGCAGATACTGTTGAAGCGGCATCACGCTCTTTAGATGAAGTCACAGAAGATGCCTTTATTGAGATGGTAGATCGGCTGATTGCAGAAAAAGCAGAAGAAGGGCAGTTTGATGATTGTCCTATCACCTTCCAAGAGCTAGGGACTGTGAAAAAGGCCATTGTAAAAGCACTTCTTGTCACAAGGCATCTGCGGATTAAATACCCGTCAAGAGCTTCTATTTAAAAAAACCAACTATTCTGATTCTTTGGACTCTATATTTACTGAATTAATTAAACCCAACGCTGAAAACCGGGCAGAGGAACTTCATGTAAAAAGATCAATAGCTAGTTCTTTGTTTTGAAGAAGAATTTATAATATTTTTCTTTTTAGAAGAGAAGAGATAATTTTGTCAGGAACAAAATAAGAAAAAAACTGCAAAAGCTTATAGCGGTAATCGATGATGGCATAGCTTTTTTGTTTCTCTAGTTGTCTTAACACAAGGTGCGCTGTTTTAAAAAGGGGCATGACATCCCAAGAGTCTAGCTTTATGGGTTTTTTTAAGGCCTTTTGAAAAAAGGGACTTGCAAAACGACCTAAAATGGAGGTGAGGACTCGAATTCCTTGAGAGGAAAGCTCTGCATCTAAAGAGAGGGAGAAATGTTCTACAAAGCGTTTAGAAGCGGCATAAAGGGCAAAATGGGGGTAGGTGAAATGACCTGCCATAGAAGAAATGTTGAGGATAGTCCCTTTTCTATTGTCCTGTTTCAAGTCTTTAGCAGACGTTAGCGAGATTCGTACAAGAGCGTCTATGTTGACTTGGATCATTTGCATCTGCTCCTCTAAGGGGAAAGAAAGGATATCTCCATAAAGACCAAGCCCTGCATTATTGATAATAAGATCAGGCTTGTGAAAAGAGATCTTTTGTAAAAGTAAGGTTAGGTCAGAGGGAGAAGTTAAATCAGCAGGGAAAATTAAGACGGGAGTTGTCTTTGCTAGCTCTTTTTGAAGAGCTAGCAAAGCAGGTTCTTGCCTGGCGGTAAGGAAGAGGGGGATACCCTTTTTCGCAAGAAGATGGGAGAGTTCTTTACCTAGCCCTGAAGTGGCTCCTGAGATAAAAGCAAGTTTGTAGTTCAAAGGGAGGAGATCTCTTGGGTTATTTTTTTTCTAAGCATTTGTAATTTGGCTTCAGATAAGGCGATGGCCTCTTGGATATCGAGGAGAGCGCTTGAGTGTATAGAAATGTATATTTTGAGCTTAGGCTCTGTTCCTGAAGGACGAATGATGAATTTAGAGCCATCTTCTAGCTTAAATAGCAAAACGTCTGATTTAGGAAGTTTTGTTTTTTCTGTTTGTAGGTAATCTTCTGTATGGACAACCTTTAGATCGCAAAGGCTTAAAGGGAGATTAGCCCTTAGGTGACCCATGAGGTTTGAAATAGCTTCCACTCCTTCTTTTCCAGGCGCAAAGTCGATACTGCAAGAAGATTCTTGATAAACTCCATATTTCTGGTATAGCTCATGGAGAAAGTCGATAAGTGTTTTCCCTTGTCTTTTGTAGTGAAGCGCAATTTCTGCGAGTAAGCAACAGCTTACAATCCCATCTTTATCTCTTGAATGAGTTCCATATAGGTAGCCATAAGATTCTTCTGCTCCAAATAGGAAAGAAGGTGATAGGGGATCTTGTTCCCAAAGGTGAATCTTTTCTCCTATGTATTTAAAGCCTGTCAATACATCAAAGCAGGGGATTTTATGAGCCTTGCAAATAGCTCTAATGAGATCGGTTGAGACAATAGTTGTAACGATCGCTGGATTTTGGATTTCCTTATGTACTTCGCAAAGGTATTCTGTACAAATAGAGG
>CANNLR010000094.1 GCA_947505635.1 Chlamydiota bacterium | reverse complement strand
GACAATCTGAAAAAAGCTCTAGAAAGAGAAAACTCTAAGTTCACCTTGTTTTATACTTGGCTAGAAAAGCATATGCCAAAAGCTTTTTTTGACGAGCTTACAGCTAATGATGTAACGCTCATCACCCATAGCTTAATGGAGTTTGACCTAAAAGACTACTTTAGTCAGATTACAGTTTCTGGAGGGGCCTTTGCTCTTTGTCTAGAAAGTCCTGAGGCTGACTTGCAGATTTTAAAACAATATGCGATGCATGGCATTAAAAATTATCGCACCTTCGTATCTAATGCTCCCCTACCCTTTTCTGAAAGAGCTTGTTTACTACGTGTTGCTATCTTAGTTTTTACAGAAAAATTAGAAGATCCTCTTTCTTTGGAAGAGGTCTTACCCCTTAAGCAACAAGAAGAGATCTTTCACAAAATAAAACAAAAAAATGGCCTCATTCATAAAGAAGAGTTTGAAAAGCTTCTCCATACGTTAACCCCTCGGTTTTTGCGCTCCCTTTCTCCTGAAAGAATCGTCCTTGCCTTAGCTATGCTTTTTTTAGCCAAACAATCCGATCATTGCCAGTATGAGCTTCGCTATAACGAAAAGTGGCAAAGCAATAAAAATCCCTCTTTACAAATCGTCTTTGCTTGGAAAGGACTTTTTAAACACAACTTCCTCTATAGACTCACTAAGATGTTTCATAGGCATAACCTCGTCATCAAACGGGTCAATACCACCTATGTAGATCCTACTAGCACACAAAATATCTTGGTTATGTCTTTAGCTGTTCACGGGATCGATGACAAAGCCGCTTGGGAAGCTTGTCATATTGAAGATCTTCTACAAGAACTTGTCACCTTAAAGCATTTTGAAGGAATGGAGCTAATCGAAGAAACCTTTGTTGAAACAAGGCTTTTACGAGGCAACCTTGGTAATCTTGTAAAAACGATGACAACCTTTATCCATCAAACGCTCGTCCATTGCGACTTATATAGATACAGTTTTGAATATATCGAAGAGGGCCTTTGCCGTTATCCCGAAATCACCTGTCTTCTCACTAAAGCCTTTGAACAAAAATTCCATCCTGAAAAAAGTTATCTGCTCGATTATGAAGAAACCAAAAAACAGCTTTTTAAGCTCACAGAAGAGCTTGATTCTGGAAATGAATCAAACGATGTAAGAACAAAAAATATCTTGCTGCAAGGGCTCTATTTTATAGATTATACGCTAAAAACAAATTTCTATTGCCTGAATAAAACAGCTTTTTGCTTTCGGGTAAATCCTTCTTATATGCAAAAGATCCCCTGTAATGTTGCAGATAAGTTCCCAGCCCTTCCCTATGCCATCTACTTTATAAAGGGATTTCACTTTTTTGGTTTTCACATCCGATTTGTGGACCTAGCAAGAGGAGGTCTTCGAACAATCACCTTACGAGACCCTGAAACAATCTTAGCTGAAAAAAACAACGTCTTCCTAGAGTGCTATAGTTTGGCTTACACACAACAAAAGAAAAATAAAGACATCCCTGAAGGGGGCTCTAAAGGGGTCATCTTCTTAGAACCCCTAGAGCATAAAGAAGAAGAGATCCAAATCTTAGAAAAAGAACTTCAAGCCCTAGGATTAACACCTAAACAAATCGAAGAGAAGGTAAAAACCTTCTCTTCTTCTCAAAAACGAGAACACCTCTATGAATCTCAAAGAGCCTATATAGAAAGTCTTATTACCTTGATCAATTGCCACGTCGATGGCTCTTTAAAAGCTACCCACATCGTCGACTATCTAAAAAAACCGGAGTATATCTATCTTGGCCCTGATGAAAACATGCATAATGACATGATCGAATGGATTGCAGACTACAGTAAGAAATCTCTTTATAGACCAGGATCTGCTTTCATATCTAGCAAACTCAGCTTAGGAATTAACCATAAGGATTTTGGTGTAACATCTTTAGGTGTGAATGTTTGTATGGAAGAAACCTTAAAGTATCTTGGAATCAATCCAAAAAAAGACTCTTTCACCGTTAAAATGACAGGGGGACCTGATGGAGATGTTGCCGGGAACCAAATGCTCAACCTTTTGCGCTACTACCCTAATACTGCAAAGCTTTTAGCAACAATTGACATCTCAGGGGTGATCTTAGATCCCAAAGGACTTGATTTACTCGCAATGAAAGATCTTTTTATCCAAGAAAAACCTATTCGACACTACCCTCCAAGCAAACTCTCTGAGGGAGGATTTTTACTTGATTTACAAACAAAAAAAGAAACAGCTTCCCATGGAATCCAAACTCTTTGCTGGAAAAAAGAAAAAAACGCTCTTATTGAAGAGTGGTTATCTTCTAACGAAGTAAACCATCTTCTTCGCCATGCCATCTATAAAACAAAGGCTGATGTCTTCATTCCTGGTGGAGGAAGACCTAGAACTCTTAATGAAGGAAATATACAAGAATTCCTAGATGAAGAGGGTATCCCAACAGCCAAAGCTATCATAGAAGGGGCCAACCTTTATCTAACAGCCGAAGCTCGGCGTATATTGGAAAAGCTAGGAGTTCTCATCTTAAAAGACAGCTCAGCTAATAAGGGAGGCGTTATCTGTTCTTCCTTCGAAGTGCTATGTGGACTTTGCTTGAATGATGATGAATTTATAAAAGAAAAACCTAACCTCGTAGAAGAAATTCAATCTATTATTGCTGGTAAGGCGCAAAAAGAAGCAAAACTTCTTCTTTCTACTCATGAAAAAACTCAAGGATTTTTAACGGATATTTCCGATAAAATCTCAGAACAAATTAATCGTTACACCTACGACATTCTCGACTACTTAGAGCCACTAGTCCTCCCTCTTGAGCCAGAACATCCTTTCAACCAAATACTATTAAATTATGTTCCCAAGACTCTCAAAGAAAAATATGCAGATCGCATCTTCTCTCGTATCCCAGATATCCACAAAAAGGCCATTATCTCTTGCTGTCTAGCTTCTCAAATTGTGTATGTGAAGGGATTGTCCTGGGCCCCTAAAATAACCGATGTTCTATCTACTCTTTGCCAAGACCCTGAAATAATTAAACCATAAAACAATAAGGATAAAATACTTACGTAATTCGCCAAGCAATCAGCTAGTTCAAGTGCTAATTTTTGTTGCCTTTATCTAATCCTATTTGATAGAATTCAGGACATAGACAAAAATTAGAACCCTCAACAAGGTTGATCCATTGAAATCTCTTCTTTCTAAAAGACCTAATAAAGACGAAAGAGAAAAACAAGTTTTACTCAATCTTGTCGAACTTTACTTAAAAACGGGAAAGCCCGTAGGGTCTCAAACCTTAAAAGAAAATGGGTTCGACACCTTAAGCCCTGCGACCCTTCGTAATTATTTTGTCAAACTAGAAGAATCTGGATTCTTAAAACAGCAACACTCTTCCGGCGGAAGGATCCCCACAAGTCTTGCTTATAAAACCTATGCAGAGCACATCTACCCTTCAGCGGTCTTAGAAGACCCTGAAAAAGAACAACTCCTTCAACTTCTTTCCAAAGAGACTCGAGAAGTTCATCTTTACCTACAAAGAGCTGCTGAAATTTTATCTAATATAGCGCAAGGAGCGGTCTTTCTCTCCTCCCCCCGCTTTGATCAAGATTTTGTCTTAGACATCAAACTACTCAGCATTGACATCCACCGGATTCTTTGTGTTCTTGTTACCGACTTTGGAACCGTTCGATCTGAAATCTTATTTATAGAAAAAAAATTAAGCGCTTTTAGTATTAAACGCATTGAACAATTCTTTCACTGGAAAATTACAGGGCTAGACAAACCCAAACTAAGCCCAGAAGAAGAGCTCATAGCCACTAAGTTTTATAATGAGATTCTACTACGCCACATCGTAAATTACTCTTCTTTTTCCTATAGCGATATCTTAAAAACAGGATTTTCTAAGATGTTGGAATACCCTGATTTTAATAATACATCAAGCCTAGCTAGCGGCCTTGCCCTTTTTGAAAACGACAACGCCCTTCGAGCCTTACTCATAGAATGTAGCGAGCAAAAAGAGATTAAATTTTGGATAGGAGAAGATCTTTACCCCTTTTCCTCTCAAGCTAGCACTTGCTCTGTCTTAGCCATCCCTTACTATATTCACGACACAGCCGTTGGAAGCATCGCTATTTTATGCCCAAGTAGAGCTCCTTATAAGAAGCTATTTGCTACTTTAAAAACAACTTCTGAAGCCATTAGCTCTTCCTTAACAAAGAGCTTATATAAATTCAAAATCAGCTATCGTCAACCAAAAATTGCTAACCTTACTTTTAATCAGCAGACAACCCTGCTCTCTTTTGAAAATAAAGAACTACTTTTAGAAGACAAAACCAATAAGGAATCTTAACCCATGTCAGAACAACAAACAGACTCTATGGAAAGCGCTTCTCCTGAAGCAGAAGTGCAAACAAAAATATTTTCTCCAGAAGAACTCTTACAAAAAGAACTCAACGAGTATAAAGATAAATATGTTCGTCTTTTAGCTGACTCTGAAAACACTCGCAAAAGATTGCAAAAAGAAAAGCTAGATATGGTCCGCTTTTCTATGGAAAATGTGATCTCAGATTTTCTTACCCCTATGGACAACTTAGAAAATGCTCTACATTTTGCAGAGCAAGCTTCTGAAGAGACCGCCAACTGGGCTAAAGGATTTCAAATGATCCTAGGACAATTTAAAGATGTCCTTTCCAATAATGGCATCACATCTTTTGTCTCTACCGGAACTTTTTTTGATCCTCACCTTCACGAAGCTGTAGAAATTGAAACTTCTAATTCTTCAGAAGATGGTCTTATTCTTCAAGAATATGTAAAAGGCTATAAAAGCAAAGATAGAGTCATCCGTCCAGCTCGCGTAAAAGTTATAAAAAAATCTGCTCCAGCAATAGAAATACCTGAGAGCAAAATCCATCAAGAAACCTTAGAAAAGGAATAAAACTATGACACAAAAGAAAAGCAGAATCATCGGTATAGACCTTGGAACAACCAACTCCTGCGTTGCTATTATGGAAGGGGGCGTCCCTAAAGTGATTGCAAATGCTGAAGGAGCAAGAACTACACCTTCCATCGTCTCCTATAAAGGAGCAGAAAGGCTTGTAGGGATCCCAGCTAAAAGACAAGCTATAACCAATCCAGAAAAAACTCTTTATTCCGCTAAGCGTTTTATTGGGCGCAAGTACTCTGAAGTAGCTTCTGAAATGGCAACCGTTCCTTATAAAGTATGTGCTAACAGTAACGGAGACGCTGTTTTTGAGATTGATGGACAACTTTTAACACCTGAAGAAGTAGGAGCTCAAGTTCTTTTGAAAATGAAAGAGACAGCTGAAGCCTATTTAGGAGAAAAAATTACAGAGGCTGTCATCACAGTTCCTGCTTATTTTAACGATTCTCAAAGACAATCCACAAAAGATGCAGGACGCATTGCTGGATTAGATGTAAAAAGAATCATTCCAGAGCCAACGGCTGCTGCTTTAGCTTATGGATTTGATAAGCAACATGATAAAAAGATTGTAGTCTTTGACCTTGGTGGAGGAACTTTCGATGTTTCTGTTCTAGAAATTGGAGATGGGGTCTTTGAAGTTCTTTCTACTAACGGAGATACTCACCTCGGTGGAGATGATTTTGATAATGTCGTTTTACATTGGTTGCTAGATGAATTTAAAAAAGACACAGGTATCGACCTAAGTAAAGATAAGATGGCTTTACAAAGACTTCGTGATGCAGCTGAAAAAGCAAAGATTGAACTTTCTGGAACACAGGTAACAGAAATCAATCAACCTTTTATTACAATGGATGCAACTGGACCTAAACACCTAAGCTTAACACTTACTCGCGCTAAGTTCGAGAATCTAACACATGACCTCGTCGAGCGCACTGTAGAGCCTTGCATTAAAGCTTTAAAAGATGCACGTCTTTCTAAAGAGCAAATCGACGAAGTGATCTTAGTTGGGGGCATGACTCGTATGCCTGCTGTAGAAAAGAAAGTAAAAGACATCTTTGGGAAAGAGCCTCATAAAGGGGTAAACCCAGATGAAGTAGTAGCTATTGGAGCTGCTATCCAAGGGGCTGTTTTAGCTGGTGATGTAAAAGATGTTCTTCTATTAGATGTTATCCCTCTCACATTAGGAATCGAAACTTATGGTGGCGTGCTAACTCCGATTGTAGATAGAAACACAACTATCCCTACACAAAAGAAACAAATCTTCTCTACAGCAGCTGACAACCAGCCAGCTGTAACGATTGTTGTCTTACAAGGGGAAAGAAAAATGGCAAAAGACAATAAAGAGATCGGACGTTTTGATCTATCTGATATCCCTCCAGCACCAAGAGGTTCTCCTCAAATCGAAGTCTGTTTTGATATTGATGCTGATGCTATCTTACACGTTTCTGCCAAAGATGTACAAACAGGTAAAGAGCAAAAGATCCGCATCGAAGCTAAGTCTGGTTTAACAGAACAAGAAATCAAACGAATGCTAAAAGATGCAGAAGATAATGCTGAAGAAGATAAAAAGAAAAAAGAAGAAGTCGAACTTCGCAATGAAGCAGATTCTTTAGTCTTTAGAGCAGAAAAAGCCCTTAAAGATTATAAAGATAAACTTCCTGCGGCCGTTGTTAGCGATGTAGAATCCAAAGTTGATCTCGTAAAAAAATCTTTAGAAAGCACCGATGCAACAGCCATCCGCCGCGCTATCGATGAACTAAACGAGCATATGCAAAAAATTGGAGAATCCATGCAAACAGCGCAAGCTGGCGCTGGTCAACCAAAATCTTCTTCTCAAGCCAAACCAGACATGGAAGAAGCAGAAGTAGAAATTCTTGATAAAGAAGAATAAATAAATAATTCCGGGAGGTCTTTTCTAGACCTCCCATTTTTTTAAATGCATCTATACTTATTAAAAAATTTCAGAAAATCCCTTCCCCTTTTTCTTCAAACTTATACCGATTCCTGAGCAGATTATAAGTGTATTCAGAAAGTCCACAAGATTCCATACGACTAGCTGCATTTACCGTATCGCTCCATATTTTTTGCTAAGCCTCAAGACCTACCTTCTATTTTTTCAATAAAACCATTGCAAATATCCGTAAAATCGCTCAAATTGCGGCCAGGTTCAAACTTAGGTAACACTTTTTCTAGAAAATCACAAAAAAAATGACATAGTAATCAAAATTTACTGTATAACGGTTGTCGCAAAACAAAACCTTTACAGAAGAATGAAAACTATGTCGATTCTCAATAATAATATATCCCG
>CANNLR010000093.1 GCA_947505635.1 Chlamydiota bacterium | reverse complement strand
TATTTGTTGTGTAATATTGGCGATGTAGAATTATAAGTCTAAGGCTCTAAACACCTGAGCTACTGCCCCGAAGAATAATGGTATTCTATACTGAACAAGAAGAGAAAGGTAAGAAAAATTCTGGTTTTTTTTTTTGAGAATTTTCTTTGCAGAGAATCCTATAGATTGTTTATACATAACCTTTTTAGTTGAAAAAAGGATTTTTATGCTTACTAAGATGACTCCCGTTTTTTTGGCTTGTATTTCTAGTGTATTGGGAGATGTAGGTTCTCAGTCAGAAGAGATTGCGGTCATAGAGCCCATTCTCTTAACAAGAACAGATAGCTTGCCTGTAGAAAATTTTGAAGATTCTACAGACCCTTATCTAGAAGGATATATACAAGCTCTTGTTGATGTTCATTTTTACGAATATCAGCTAATTGTAACGGTAAAAGATCACCGTGTGACATTGTCTAATTTACCTAAAAATGAATTGACAGCCAGTAGCATCATCTCTTTTATTGGGGATCTGCCTGGGGTGAAATCTGTCGATGTTAAAGAAATAAGTGTAGAAGAAACACAGTCTAGAGAAAAGTATGTAGAGCAACCTAGGGTAAATGGGATTTGGTTTCCTCAGACAACAGTTCTTTTTCAGCCTTTAATGGCTGATCCAAGAGAGCCTTATAATTATGCGGCCTATCGCTATGGGGATAAAGTCATTGGTCAGCAGGTGGCTTCTGTAGGGATTGGAAATGACTTTCCGCTATTTCGGTGGAGAGATGTATTTCGATGGCATGGAGATTTGCAGCTGGGGATTGAAGGGGGGATTTGGGCTGTTTTCAATTATAGTAACCTACCTCACAAAAACAATGAAAGTTGTGAGTTAGTCAATACCGATTACTTTTTAGGAATTCCTTTAACATATTCTTATGACCGTTGGTCTTATAGGGCAAGATTATATCATATTTCTAGCCACTTGGGAGATGAATTTATTGTTAATAACCCTGAGTATCTACACTTAAGAAAAAACCCAAGTTATGAAGCCTTAGAATTTATGTCTTCTTATCAGCTGTCAGGACACTTAAGAACCTATTTTGGTCCAGGAATTATTATACATAGTGATCAATCTTTTCCTATGAAGACTTTTTTTGCTAAGTATGGAGCAGAACTTAAGCTTTTAGGAAAAAAACTCTATTATCATCAGCTATACGGAACACCTTTTTTAGCCATTCATTTAGAAAATTGGCAGGTGAGAGATTGGAATTTAGATCTTTTTGTTAAGATAGGATATGAATTAAGCAAGCTGCAAGGAGTCGGTTGTAAGATGCGCCTTTATGTTGATTATCATCATGGATATTCCTATGAAGGACAGTTTTTCTTAGAAAAGACTCAATATGGAGAAGCAGGTTTTTCTTGGGGCTTTTAAGCTGAGCCCTCTTTAATATAGGCAAAGCCATCGGGGTAGACGGGACCATTTTTCCCGATTTTTAAATTGCCTGTAAAAAAAGATGTATAAATCTTAAGCGCCTGTTTGGCGCTTTGTACACAGTAAAAGCAATTACTTACCCATTCAGACCCTGCAATGGTGCCGGAAGCTAGATTACATTGAAATCTAGGTGTGATTTTTTGTTTCCAATATTCAGGATCTCCAAAAAGAATTATAGGGGTAATGGAAATAGAGCCAACTTTTCTTCGAACTTCTTCTAAAGAGTACTCAAAGTCTGTTCCAATGCCTCCTTTAAGAAAGATGGGGAAGTCTAAATAAAATTCTGCTTGTCTTTCCACAAGGCGATCTAATCGGTAAGTCATTTTGATATCAATATAGGGGTTTTGCTCTTGTTCCCTCACTACCGATTGTTCTTTATTACGAAAATCTACAATGTTGGCGCAAGAAAGAAGATTTAAAGTCTTAGCTACTTTATTTCCAATTTCCATGACGCCAGGGCCTCCACCCGTGATAACGGCAATAGGTGTTCCCTTATTGAAAAGGGGGTGATCTACAGTATGTCTTAGCTTTTCTAGTTCATTAAATAAAATGAGTAGTTCTGATTCGAGATTTCCTGATAAAAGATTGGAGCCATAAATACCAAAAGAGGTTGCTTGTAAGAAATCGTCTACCTGAGATAGTGGAGTAAACATCCCACTATCTGTTCGAGGCTTAGGTACATATTGGAGAATGGTATTTGATTTTCTATCTGCCCAATATACAGGAATGGCAAACTGAGCTAAGTCATGCAACATAGCTCTATCTTCATTAGAAAAATAATCTCCTGAGGAATGAGAAGGTCTTTCAAAATAAATTCCTTTTAAACAGTTATGGACTTGTTCTCCGAGTAGAATTTTTTTCATCAAAGGAGAGGGGAGAAAGCGGGAGAATAAAACGCCTTGACTTGTGATGAGTCCTGTTTCCATAGCGCGTAAAAAAGGATAAGCAGGTTGTTGTTCTATATATTTTTGCACAAGGAACGATTGTCTTTCTGCATGATAAATTACACCAGGGAATTCGTAGAAGCCAGGATCTTTAGTGATCCAATCTTTGGGTTGTAATTGCAGGAGTTGTTCTCCCTTTACGACGAAAGTAGAGGCCTTATGATGGGAGGGGGCCGCTGTAGTTTCAAAAGCATGGAAGAGAGCTTCTTTGTTTTCCAAGCGGCTTTGTAGCTGATCTCTATCAGAAAAAAAGATATGTTCTCTATGGGGTTCCAAAGTGAAAAATTCTAGAGGGATTGTTTTAAGTTCTGTTTTGGAGGATCCAAATAATTCATACACGTCGCCAGAATCTTTTGTATCAGGTTCTAAAATATTTGCAGAAGTGTGATGAAAACCTTCGGGTAAGAGTTTTTGGCAGACTCTGCCAAAAACGGTTCGAATGTGAAGGGGTTGTGTTTTGACTAGAAGGATTTCATTGTCTTGTAAGATTTTAGAGGAATTGGGATTCCATTTTTGGAGTAGTTGTAGAAGAGTGCGCAGATGAAAATTTGTACTTTGTAAGGCTTTTCCTAGTGTAGGAATAAACCCTTCTGTTGGAGTTTCATAAGTTAGGGTTCCATTTAGTAATGTTAAAAAAGCAATAGTGGAGTCTTCTTTTTTTTCTAAAATGAGATTGTCACTATTTAAAGGATCTCCAAGGTAGAGTAGAGGTCTTCCAAATCGATCATTGCGATTAAACATTCTTAACAGATAGTCAGGATTGCGAACTCTTCTTCTATCATCAGCTGCAAACAATTTACCAATGTAAGATCCTATAAAAAGGTTATCTAATAGAAGCTCTGCAAGCTTGCTATGAGTTGTTAAAATAATTCTCACTTCGGCAGAGCGAGTTTTTTCATTTAAAAGATATTCTGTTCCTATCCCATTTAACCCAAGTTGAGCAAGAGTACTTTTTAAATTGAAAGAGATTTGAGGAATGTCGATGGAAAACCCTTTAAAAGCAGGTGAAATATTTTTTATGCAAATAGTTGCTATTGCAGTAGTGGAATTGATTTTTTCGTATTTGGTGATATATCCATCAGGGGATATAAGGTCATAAAGGCCGGAAGCTAGATAACTTTGCATAAGTAAAATATCCATGTATTGATATCTTTAGATTACGTAAGAAGGATAAAAAGCAAAACAGAAATATGCTATTTGAAGGGAAAATATAAATTCCTTTAGCAAACTTTAGCAAATGCAATTGCTATTTTTATACTATTGCAGTAAATTAAGTCATTTGATTTTAAGAGGGAAGAGAAGTCTTATATCCCCTTAAAAAAAGACAGTTATTGTAAGAGGATGAGTATGGTTATTCCAAAAAGTTTTGGAACTCATGATGGGTTGTTTCATGCAGACGAGGTCACAGCTTGCGCTCTTTTGCTCTATTACGGTCTTATAGATAAAGACCAGTGGACGCGGACGCGTAATAAAAAGCTGCTGGATCAGTGTGAATTTGTCTGTGATGTTGGAGGAGAGTATAATCCTAAGAATAAGAAGTTTGATCATCATCAACTTTCTTATTCTGGAGAGCTAAGTAGCGCAGGAATGGTCTGGTCTTATTTAAAAGAGCAGGGGATGGTAAGCTCTTTAGTCTATGATTTTTTAAATCATTCACTTATTAAAGGTGTGGATGCTCATGATAATGGGAAGGTTTCTTCAGAAGAAGGAATAGGCTCTTTTTCGCAGATTATTAGTAATTTTGTTCCTATTCGATATGATGTGTCAGCTAAAGAACAAGATAGGGCTTTTGCCTTAGCCTTAGATTTTGTTCTCGGCCATATTACAAGAGCTATGGATAGATTAGCTTATATTCAAGGATGTAAAGAAAAGGTCCGTTTATCTATGAAAGAAGGAAAGGATTTTCTTCTTTTTGAAGAGGCTATGCCTTGGATAGATAGCTTTTTTGAATTAGGGGGAGAAAATCATTCGGCACAGTTTGTTGTGATGCCATCAGGAAATCAATGGAAGGTAAGAGGAATTCCTCCAGACTCCATGGATCGAATGAAGGTAAGAAAGCCTCTTCCTCTAGAATGGGCAGGGCTTTTAGAAGAGGATTTTAAGAAAAGCAGCGGCCTCACAGGAGCTGTTTTTTGTCATAAAGGGCGCTTTATTTCCGTCTGGGAAACTAAAGAAGATGCCTTCAAAGCTTTAGGTTATGCTCTTGCCTGGGAGCCTTAGATGAGTACTGTATTTGGAAAGATTGTTAGAGGTGAGATTCCTTGTGATAAAGTGTTTGAAAACGAAAGAATTTTAGCCTTTAAAGATATTGCACCCAAAGCTCCTGTTCATATTTTGATTATCCCTAAAAAAGAGATTCGTTGTTTACAGGAGGTTGCTGTCGAAGATCTACCCTTAGTTACAGAAATGATTTCTGTTGCTATGCAGTTGGCCTCTCAATTTTCGATTGCAGATGGATATCGTCTGATTACAAACAATGGAAAAAAAGGAGGACAAGTTGTCGAACACCTACATTTTCACCTTGTTGGGGGAAAGATGTTTTCCTCTCATACGGAACTTACATAAGTATATTTACCTACCTGTTATTATTTTTTCTGTCACTTCGATGCCGGTCTTTTCAGATGTTCTTATAGAAAATTCGATGAAAAGAGTGAGAAGGCACCTGCTGATTCAAGATATGGATTCTGCTGTAAAAGAGGCTAAAGATTACATAGAAAAGTATCCGGATTCCTTAGAGTTACAAACAGTCTACTTAGAAGCCCTTTGCCAAAAAGGGGAAGAGGTAGAAGCTTTTGAACAGTTTTCTTCTCTTTGGAAGAAGGAACAAGATAAAGTTGATCATCGTCTTGTATCGGAATGGCTAGCTTGGGGTGTTTTAAGTAAGGGAGAGGAGTCTGCTTTACCAATGGTTCGATTGTACTCCTTATTAGGAGCTGCTTTTACTCAAGATGCTAGAGCCTTGCCTATTTTGTTAAAAGAGCTTAGAGGAACTAACGCTTTTTTACGGTCTTTAGCGGTCAAGCTTTCTTTGAATTATGGGGATGAGCCTTTACAAAGGGAATTGCTTCGCTTATTGAAAGAAGAGACTGTGTGGTTTGTGAGGCTAGAGGTGATTCGAGCTGTTGGAGTTCTTCGTATCAAGCAAGCTAAAAAAACAGTACAAGATATCGTAGCTAACCCAAGAACTCTAGCAGAGGAAAAAGCTTCTGCCATTCTAGCTTTAGTTAACATGTATGACAAGGTCTCAAAAGAAGAACTATCTCAATTGCTATCAAGCAATAGGGCGGGCTTACGTCATTTAGGAAGTGAGCTAATAGCTCACTTCAACTGTAATGAAGAGGCCTTTCGGTTAATTCCCCTTTTACAAGATGATTCTCCTGATGTAAGAATTTCTGCTATGAGCGCCTTGGGTCTTTTACGTATCAGTTCTTTAGAGGGGCGCTCTACGTTGTCTTATATACAAAAAAATCTAGATAGCTCAAGTCCTTCTATTGCGATTACAGCTGGGTGGCTTGCAACAGTTCTAGGTTGTGAGGAAGGGAAGTGTACTTTAAAAAAATGGGTTGAGCAAGATATTGTCGGACCTAAAAGATTAGCAGCAGCAGCAATAAGAGCTGCAGGCCTTTTAGGGTTTTCTTTAGCCTCCGAGATACTGCAAAAAGAAGAAGACCTTTACACAAAAGTTAATTTAGCGATGGGCCTAATTGAACAAAGAAAAGATGTAGCCCTTGCCTCGGATGTTCTTTTTGCTGCTTTTTCATCATCAGATGAATCTTTATGGATGTGGGATCAAGAAGAGTGTCCTCTTTTTCGTAGCCTTGCACCTAGCACAGTTGGTTATATAGAACAGATTCCTAGATATCCTCAAGTAGTAGATCAGCTTACTCGGCTTGAAATTCTATCCTACTTAAGTATCATTAAACATCCAAAGGCATTAGAAGCGGTAAAAGGCTTTTTAAGAAATCAAGATTGGGGAGTTACGGGTGTTGCAGCTGCGACCCTTTTGCAAGAAGGTGGGGACGATGCTTTACAGCTTATAGAGCAACTTCTTATAGACCCTGAAGAAAAAATAAGGATTCAGGCTGCCTTGATTTTAGCCATGCTAGGAAATGATCCTAAATCGACAAAGGTTCTTATGGAGTCGTATGGAAAGGCAGATCGGGATATGAAGATCCATATCTTAGAAGCCTTAGGACATATCAAAGACCCAAGTGTTGTTCCTTTTTTACTCGATGTGCTAAAAGAGCCTTTTCAAAGTGTTCGTGTTGTAGCAGCTTCGGCTTTGATTCACTATTTATATCAATAAGGTGACTATGGAACAAAAAATTACTAAGGTGCAAGAACTCTTACAAAAAGAAAAAGTGGATGGATGGCTTTTATATGATTTTCAAAAAAGAAATCCATTAGCTATTGATTTTCTTCAGATAGGGGCAGAGGTGCACTTGACAAGACGGTTGTTTTATTGGATTCCTGCTGTAGGAGACCCTGTAAAAATTGTACATGCTACAGAGGTACATGTAGTGGAGCACTTGCCTGGAATTGTAAAAGTCTATTTTCAATGGCAAACGCTAGAAGAGATACTCCAAGAAATTTTAAAAAAGAGCAAATGTATTGCTATGGAATATTCTCCTCGTAATGCCATACCCTCTATTTCTTATGTAGATGGAGGTACATTAGATGTGATCCGTGAAACTGTTCCAAACGTCATATCTTCTCATGTGTTCTTACAACCTTTTTTGTGCTTATTAACTTGTAAGCAAAGAAAACAGCACCTAGAGGCAGCTAGTGTACTTGATGATACAGTATCACTTACTTGGAAGTATATTTCTTCTCAGTTAAAAACAGACAAGCCTGTCACAGAATATGATGTACAGCAATTCATGGT
>CANNLR010000092.1 GCA_947505635.1 Chlamydiota bacterium | reverse complement strand
TTCTTTTGAGAAGAGGGATGGCTACATGACCCTCGAAAGGGATGAGGTTTTTTGTTTTTAACGTGTTGTAGACAGAACAGACTAATGGTTTTGCTGCGAAGGGGATTGCATTGGGGAGATCTTCGGGGAGCAAGGTTCCTCGGAAGTCTTTTTGAGAGACAAATTCTAGATTGATAATTTCTTTAGATAAGTAGTCCTGTTTTTTTTTGCGATGGATAAAGAAGTCGCACTCTGCTTTTGAAATCGAGTTAGAGTTGGTATAGTGGTTATTTATGGTCATGATAAGTCTCTCTTATTTGTTTTAATTTTCCCCATTTTTCCCACATGCGAACGATAGATCGTTCTTTTGTTGGTAGGGAAGTTTTATTTTTATCTACCCATAAAAAGCCCTTGGATTCTTGATTTAAAGAGGGGCTTTTTTGATTTGAGATTTGTAGTAAGAAACGAACATCATAGTGAAAGTGTGAGGGGGTATTCCCCTTAGAGGGAATTAAATGAATGTCGATATCAAAGATAGTTGTCTTAAGAGGTATAATTTCTTCTATGCCAGATTCTTCCTGAGCTTCTTTGATCGCAGTGAATAATACATCACTATTGCCGTCGCAGTGACCTCCAGGCTGACACCAGATGTCTAATTTTGCATGATGTAAAAGAAGAGCCTTTTCTTTTGTATCATCTAAAAGCCAAGAAGAAGCTGTGATGTGACCTATTTCTAAGGTCCTTTCAAAACAATCAGGATTATTTTTTACAAAAGAAAGCATCTTTTTTTTGTAGAGGATTTCATCGGGATCTACGGGAGTATATTGATCTAAAAGATAAATAAATTGTTGTCTTTGCATTTTAGCTATTGTAAATCTTTTAATTTAGTTTTATACCCAAGAAAAAACAGAAGGTCTTTTCATGTTTCGAAAATGGTTTTTGCCTTTCATAGCGCTCTTAGGGGCAGCTATTGCTGTATACGTTGTTTTTTGGAGTCAGAAAAAAGTAGTAGCTCCTCCCATCTTATATCCAGCTTCTAAGTCCCCTTATCAATCTGCTGTTTATGGGGCTGGAATGATTGAAGCCTCAACAGAAAATATTGCTATAGGATCGCCATTTACTTTACCCATAACAGATATTTTTGTGGTAGAAGGAAATAAAGTTAAGAAGGGGGATCCTTTACTACAGCTAGATATTCGATCCTTCTTAGCGCAAAAAGAGACAGAGATTTGTCAGATGCAAGCAGCTGCTATCAGTTATGAAAATGCTAAGGTACAATTTTCTTTTTATGAGAGACTACAAGATAAAAGAGCTGTAAGTGAAAAAGACTATGAAACAGCTTACTATAATATGAAAGAAGCTGAAGAGCAGGTTAATATAGCAAAGGCTAAGATAGCTCAAGTAGAAACTGATATAGAAAGAGCAACAGTTAGAGCGCCTGTAGAAGGAGAAATCTTACAGGTAAATGTCCATATAGGGGAGATCTATTTACAAACATCTTACAACCTAACGCAGTCTTATGTGAGTTTATCGACTTCTTTAATTCTTATGGGGACAGTATCCCCCTTACAGATGCGAATAGATATTGATGAAGAAGATGCCTGGAGATATCAAGAAGGATCAAAAGCGACAGCTTTCATTAGGAGCAATGCAAGTATTAATTTCCCTATAAAATTTTTTCGATTAGAGCCTTATATTCTTCCTAAGGTTTCTTTTACCGGGAATAATATAGAAAGAATTGACACTAGAGTGCTGCAAGTTCTTTATCGTTTTGAAAAGGGGAATTTGCCTGTGTATCCAGGTCAGCTCGTAGATGTATACCTTGAGACGCCTTCTTTAGAAGAAGGGGAGTTAATTCAATGAAATATATTTATCCAGTTCTTTTGCTCTGTATGGCAGGGTGTAAGGTTGGGCCTAATTATCATAAACCTGAAATAGCTATGCCAGATACTTTTGTAGAAAGTAAAGCAGGGGAAGACATCTCAGATAAAGACCTTTGTAGTTGGTGGAAACATTGGAATGACCCTTTACTCAATTCTCTAGTTCAAGAAGCCGTTGAAGGGAATTTCGATTTACAGATTGCTTTAGAAAAGATCATAGAAGCTAGATCCTATTACAGAATTGAAAGCTCATATTTAGGTCCTGCTATTAATCT
The DNA here is from genome assembly GCA_947505635.1 of Chlamydiota bacterium. Lineage (GTDB taxonomy): Bacteria > Chlamydiota > Chlamydiia > Chlamydiales > Rhabdochlamydiaceae > CAIJXB01. Next base: position 5,264 of record CANNLR010000092.1, on the reverse strand, counting down.
AAATGCCCTAGCGACAAGATCTCGATTTAGTCAAAATATATTCACCACAACAAGTGATCTGGAAGCAATTGGGGCGGGATCCCCTCCTGGAGGAGGAGGAACAAGTACGGCTACTCCAAAAGGATCTTTCTTTGGGACTCCTTTGCAGAATTTTTTTCAAGTCGGTTTTGATGCAGTATGGGAACTAGATATTTGGGGAAGTCTTAGAAGGACACAGAAAGCTGCAGAAGAGGAATGGGAAGCTGTACAGATGCAAGCGCAAGATGTTCTTTTAACAACGATTAGTGAGGTTGTGCGTGGCTATGTGACGATTAGGTCTTTGCAACAGCAGATAGAGGTATTAGAAAAAAAAATCACAGTTGAAAAAAGAAATTTAGTTTTGATAGGTTTTTTAGAAAAAGCTGGGCTCGACAGTCAAAGACCTGTAGAGGAGATGGCTATAGCTTTAGAGCAAGATTTAGCTAATATGCCTGTTTTAGAAACTTCTTATAAACAGACGATTTTTGCTTTATCTGTTCTTCTCGGTAGGCAGCCTGAGAGCTTGCTTGCAACTTTTGTGGAGGTAAAGCCCATTCCCAATAGTTTTGGGAAAGTTCCTGGAGGACTCCCGTCGGATCTTTTGCGAAGAAGACCAGATATAAGAGCGGCTGAAAGGCAGCTTGCTGCCGCAACAGAGCGTATTGGTGTTGCAATTTCAGACTATTTTCCTCAAATTTCCTTAACTGGAAATGCTTTTGGCTATGAAAGTAATAAACAAAATAACTGGATTATGCCTGGGGCTCGTTATTGGACTATTGGTCCTAATGTGCAGTGGAATTTACTTAATTTTGGAGCGACAAGAGCTCAAGTTTCTATGGCAGATTCTTCACAAAGGCAAGCTCTTTTATCATATGAGCAGGTGATTATAGAGTCTTTACAAGATGTAGAGGGAGCTTTAGTTGCTTATTTTGATGAGCAAAAAAGAGCTACCCATTTATTAGAAGAGAAAGAAGCAAGCTGTAGATTTTGGCAGCTAACAGATGATTTATTTAAGGCGGGACTTACGGATGAAATGGAAGTTCTTCAAGCACAAAATAATATGTTGGATAAAGAAACGGCATGTTTACAAAGTGAGCAGGCTCTAGCTAGTGATCTTGTAGCTCTTTATAAGGCTCTAGGGGGGGATTGGGAATGCTTGCCTACGCCTTAAAAATTCTAGTTGAAGATAAGCTCAAGTACATTGGACTTGTGTTAGCTCTAAGTTTTGCTTCTTTTATTATTAGTCAGCAAGGATCTATTTTTGTCGGGATTATGAAGCGTACTTGTAGTTTTATCATAGATACGGCTCAACCAGATATTTGGGTTATGAACCCTACTGTTCAATATGTAGATGACCTTAAAGGAATGAAGCAAACAGCCTTATATAGAGTGCGAAGCATAGATGGAATTGGTTGGGCTGTTCCTATGTATAAGGGCACGATCCAAGCGCGTCTTAGAAATGGAAAATTTCAAACCTGTATTATGATAGGTATTGATGATGCGACTTTAATAGGTGGGCCACCTCGCATGAAAGAGGGGAGTCTGGAAAATTTACGCTTTCCTGACGCTATATTAGTAAATGAGCTTGGAGCCATGAAGAAGATGGCTTCTTCAGGACTCACCCCTGATGCTCCTCTCATTCCTTTACATGTAGGGGACACCTGTGAGCTTAATGATAGACGGGCTTATGTGGCAGGGATTTGTGAAACGGCAAGAACGTTTCAATCTCAACCTGTTATCTATACAACCTATAGCAATGCAACAACAATCTCACCTCAAGTAAGAGATGTCCTTACCTTTATTCTTGTTAAAGCAGCCCCAGGTGTAGATCCTGGAGTCCTAGCTAAAGAGATTAGGGCAAAAACTGGCTATGCGGCGTATACTTCCTGGGATTTTCAGAAATTGACGATGATGTATTATGTATACAATACAGGGATTGTAGTGAATTTTGGAGTAGCTATTTTACTTGGATTTATTATTGGTGTTGCTATAGCTGGACAAACATTTTTTAATTTCATTACTGACAATCTTCCTTATTTTGGGACTTTAAAAGCTATGGGAGCTACCAATTTTTTACTTGTAAAAATGGTTGTTTTACAAGCTTTTTTTGTTGGGTGTATTGGATTTGGGGTTGGAATTGGATGCACTGCTTTATTCGGGTATGGAGCGCAGCGTACAGAACTATCTTTTAGTCTGCCATTTTGGCTTTACGGACTTAGTGGATGTTCTATTCTTTTGATCTGTTTTATTTCTGCTTTATTTAGTGTGATAAAGGTTATGCGTGTAGATCCTGCTATTGTATTTAAGGGGTAATATGTCTAGAGAATCAGCTGTTACTTGTAAGGGTATTACAAAGGTGTTTGGAGAGGGAGAAAATAAAGTTGATGTCTTAATGGGAGTAGATCTTGAGGTCTATAAAGGGGAACTGTTGATATTGATGGGGCCTTCTGGATCAGGAAAGACTACTTTGATTTCCATCATAGCAGGGATTCTTACCCAGACAGCAGGGGATTGTTTGCTTGCAAATCAAGATATTAATCATGCAGTAGATAATGAAAAGACTTCTTATAGAGGAAAACATATTGGATTTGTATTTCAATCTTTTAATCTAATTCCTATGCTTTCTTGTGCAGAAAATGTGGCGATTCCTCTTTTACTCAATCATGTAGATAAAAAAATAGCAGAAGAAAGAGGCAGAGAGGCTCTTAAGGAAATGGATATAGGGCAAAAAGCTGATATTTCTCCCAGAAACCTTTCAGGAGGACAGCAGCAGCGGGTTGCTATTGCAAGAGCTATGGTTCATGATCCAGATCTTATTGTTTGTGATGAACCTACAAGCTGTTTAGATCATGAGATGGGACTTAAGATTATGGGTCTTTTGAAAAAAATTTCCGTAGAAAAGAAAAAGACTGTAATTGTCGTTTCTCACGATTTGAGAATTGTGAATTTTGCAGATAGGATCGTGCATTTAGAAGACGGTAAAATAATCTAAGAAAAAAGCATCTAACAAAAAATGTTAGATGCTTGATATGAAGATAAAGATTATGAGTTAAAAAAATCTTCAGCTTGTCGTTCTTCGCTGACAGCCTCAGTCTTTGGTCTTGGAGTAAACCCTCTATTGCTAGAAGAATCTCTGTTTCCTTCTCTTCTAGGAGCAAAGTCTCTTGGCTTTCTATCATTGAAGTTAGACTCAGGTCTTGATCTTGGAGCGAAGTTCCCTTCTCTTGGAGCAAAGCTTCCTTCTCTTCTAGGAGCAAAGTCTCTTGGCTTTCTATCGTTAAAGCTAGACTCAGGTCTTGATCTTGGAGAAAACTCTCTTGGTTTTCTTTCTTCCAATTTGTCATCGTACTTTTTTGGAGTTCTTTCTTGAGTGAACGACAGTTTTAGGCTGTCACTTGATTCTTTTTCTTCTTGTGTCATTTTAACTCGAATAAATGATTAACGTAATTACTGTTTAGTAAACATCAAAAAAGCCCATAGAAATCCACGACTCTCAGGCTTGAATTCTTTCATAAAAAAACTTTATTTTTTTTGTGGTAAGAATTTTTTTCCTTCTATAGGTTAGTTGCTCAAAAAGAGGAGTTTTATAAAATTAGAAAAAAACCCTAGCAGGATCAAAGAGTATAGCATTTTATGAGAAGACTTACCATTTAATTTTGCGAATTGGATCTTTATAAAATATTCTTTATAGAAAGTGGTAGGTGTGAATAGAGGTAACTGGTTACTTCTGAGTCTTTTTGATATATACATATCAATTATATTTTATGTGTAAATTTCAAAAATACATCAGATTATAAGGTGAAGATTAGTCATAAGAGCTTTTTTTTATCTTCAGATTTTGTATCCTCTTTTACAAGAAATAGGAAAAGGAGACTTTATGCCATTTACAATTGGGGGAGACTGGATCCCATCAGAGATAGTCTCTAAACCTAGAAAACCTATAAAGGTTGTTTTAGAAAAAAGGAAAAATAGCGTTCTTACCGTTATTCTGCATTTAAATATGGACCCAACTGAAATGGGAGTATTAGCTTCTAGTCTCAAGAAAAGGCTTGGGTGTGGAGGAACTGTTAAAGATGAGAAAATAGAGATCCAGGGAGATAAGGTTCAGCAGGTGACGGAGTTTTTAAAGGAACTGAAGATTAAGTAAGAGGAATCTTTTAGATCGGTGGTCTAAAAAAAACAGTCTAATGTAAGTCGGTTGTGTATAGAACCGCGATAATGCATATTTTGATTCTGCTACCATTTAGTGGACATATTTAGCTCTTCTGAGGTCAAAGCTCTGTTATTGAAGAAATGGAAAAGAAAATGGAAAGCTTGTCTGTTCCAAAAGGAGTGTCTGTTAGACCCGTTCTTATCCATGTTAATGGAGTAAGTCAGGCAATCAGAGAAAATGATATCTTTAATGATGTTGTTGATTTCTCTCAGTTCTTTGATGTTTAACTTTTAACCGACACTTAGAAAAAACATGTTCTTTGTGTCTAAAAAAAGGTTGCAAGATCAGTCATTACTTAGAGCCTCTTGACCTACTCCAAAGGTAAGCTGCTTTTATCACAGCTGCTGTACCTATAATAGCGGCCCCTGTAACACCTATTTCTTGCAAGAAATGGGTACATCCTAAGAAACTTGCCCGGTCCCAAATAGCTCTGTCTTCTTCGGGGATTATGATTTTACCTGGATTCGCATGATGTGTTGTTAGGGAGGAAAGTAACCTTGAAGAGTCCATCCGTTTAATCCTATTTTCAAGATAACGCAGCCTATCACTTCTTGACATCATCTCGTCGACTTCCTTGCACTGGGCATTGTATTCATCGCGAGCATTTTTGTTATTGAACCTTACAAGGCTATTTACTTCTTTAGAAAGGACTTCTTGAGATAAGGGGGTGAACGAGCGATTGAGCACACATCTTCCGATTTTCAACACTAGAGTGACTATTTGATGTGAATACTCGTTAAAAGATTTGAGTTCTGAAATCATCCATCTATCGGCTAGTAAATCTAGTTCGTACTTTTGTAGACGTTTTAGACTTTTTTCCCCTTGGATGGTTATATCTTCACTGTTTAAGGTTCTATCTAAAGAGAGAATGTCAAGGCGTCTTATTTCATCACGAACTTGTTGATGAAAATTTTCTGAATAATAGGTAATATTTCGATCAAATAAATTTCCTTCTACAGGATTTGTTACAAGAAATTCTGCGAATTTTTCATGGGTTAATTTCCCTAAGAATGCTTCATAAGAAGAAGCTTCT
>CANNLR010000091.1 GCA_947505635.1 Chlamydiota bacterium | reverse complement strand
CTTAGCCTTCAATGCATTTCCTAAAAGAAAATCCACCTCTGATGGACGGAAAAATTCTTGAGAAACCTCTACAAGAACCTTCCCTGTCGAAGGATCCCTTCCTTTTTCCTCCACCCCTCTTCCTTCCCACTGAATCGTAATTCCCACTTCTAAAAAAGCTCTTTCTACAAACTCACGGACTGTATGAGCCTTGCCTGTAGCTAAAACAAAATCTTCAGGTTTTTCAAGTTGAAGCATCTGCCACATCCCATAAACAAACTCCTCTGCATAGCCCCAGTCTCTTTTTGCTTCTAGATTCCCAAGGAAAAGCTTTTCTTGCTTTCCTAAAGCGATCTTATTTACCGCTAAAGAAATCTTACGAGAAACAAATTCCTCTCCTCTTCTTGGACTTTCATGGTTAAATAAAATGCCATTACAGGCATACAACCCATAAGCCTCTTTATAATTTCTAACAGCCCAAAAAGCGCAAAGCTTTGCAATCCCATAAGGAGATCTAGGATGAAAAGGGGTTGTCTCATCTTGGAAAGAAGTGACCACCTTCCCAAAAAGTTCTGAAGTAGATGCTTGATAAACCCTAGTTTCTGGGACAACATGCTTAATAGATTCAAGAAGGCGTAAAACAGCAAGGCCATTTACTTCCATTGTATATTCAGGGAAAGAAAAAGAGGATTTCACATGACTCATAGCCGCAAGATTATAGACTTCATCTGGACGAAACTTTTGCAACGTATCTCTTAGGGAAGATGAGTCTAAAAGATCTCCTTCGACAAGCTGTAACGATCTATTTTGCAAAAGAGGCTCTATCCTCTTTAAATTAGGAAAAGATGAGTGTCTCACAAGCCCCAAAACAGAGTATCCTTTTTCTAATAAAAGCTCTGCTAGGTAAGATCCATCTTGTCCTGCAACCCCTGTAATTAACGCCTTTTTCATAACTCCCCCCAGGTAGATGGCAACTTATACCAAAAAAACAATATTACCGATCTAAAAATTCCAGAGCTTCATTATTTTTTCTCTTGTTCTATTCTTTTTTTTTTTAAATGATGGGGAAAAAGGAGTTTTATGAAACCACTACTTACAACCTTAACTGCTCTTGCTTTTTTAACAGCTTGCGAGTCTAAGGCCGGAACTGGAGCTATCGCAGGAGCCGGGCTTGGAGCCCTTACGGGAGGACTTATAGCAGGGAATGCAACAGGAGCTCTTATCGGAGGGGCTGTTGGCGCTGTCGCAGGAGGACTTGTCGGCGCTGCACTCGATGAGCAAGATCGAAAAATTATGGAACAGAATTCTCCTCAGACTGTACAAAGAATCGATAATCGCGAACAATTGAGCATCTATGATATTGAAGCTTTATCCAAAAATGGAATCACCGATGATGTCATCATTGGGCAAATCCAAAACACCAAATCTGTTTTTTATCTAACATCTGAACAAATCATCGAGCTTAAACAAGCTGGAGTATCTCAAAAAGTCATCGAGTATATGGTACAGACAGAAAGAAACTAACTCTTCTTGTATAAAAATCTCGAGAATTTTACAGTATTTGTTTTAAGCCCATTAGGACAGTTATGAGTCATTACGAACAAGCCCAGACTTTTTCAGAAAAACCTAGAGCATCTGCCTTAGATTCCATCTTTTCTAGCTTCATATTCCAATGCAAAAATTGCTTCCGTTTTTATGCTTATTTTCATGTCTTATTTATCTCATTTCTCTCAATACAACTTTTATCATTTCTTCTTTTTTTTTCTTATTTCAGTAAATCTATTGCCTGCGCTTCTGCTCTTGCTCTTTTTTTCCTTACTTTATTTTCCTATTTTGTCTTACTCTTTTTCTTTCAAGGCAAAAAACCCCAACAACTATTATCTATTCGAAATACTCTTCTCCAATCATGTCAGACCCTCTTTATAGAGAAAAACTCTACGGATACGCCTCATCTACAACTAGCTCAGATTATTCTCCAAAGCATTACTCTCCTTTCTCAAGAAGAACACCACTTTTACAAAAAAGAAGCTCTTCTCACTCCCCTCACTCCCCTATCGGGTAAATGTAAGATCCGTTTGCACTGGAAAAATTTCCATGCCATGAAAGAATTCCTTTTTTCTCTCATTCTTGAAGAAATCACAGACCATATTAAAGAAAAACCCTTGGATTTAAAAGCTCACGCTTTACTGGCTGAAACATATTTGCAACATAGCATCCTTTACCTCCCCCCCGAGATATCTTCTCTTCCTTGGATTCCTACTGAATACTTCTCTTCTATATTTCATCAAAAGTTCCTGGCTTGCTCTACACGAGCTATCGAGGAATGTTCTATCTTAGAGGAGTATGGAGAAAAGAATATTTGGTTATATACAAAATTGACTAAAATCTATCAATTACAAGGGTCTATTGAAAAAGAAATTCAGTCCCAAGAAAAACTCCTCTCTCTTTCTTTTAATGATCAAGAAGCGCTTCTTCGATTAGGCATCCTCTATTTCAAACAAGGGGATAATGCAAAAGGTCTTAAAATCTATAAAGAGCTCCAAACAAACTTCCCTCTAGAGGCAGCTCAGCTTATAGAACACTATCCTTTCTCTCCTTTCGAACAGCTTTCCTTTGTGTGATAAATTTATTCAATAGATATAAATCCAATATTAATGAATAATATTGGATTTTAAAATTAGACAGACCAATGACTTATCCAATCCGATCTCATATAATTCCTATCGAAGCTCCTGCCCCTGTAAGAAATAATAAAAGGACTCTTAATCAAATTTCTACCGATTTAAGCCTTTTAACGGAACTTGTCTCCGATCTCCTTCAAAACCAAGCTGATTCTGATCGAGAAATTGCCGATTTGCATGAAAAGAATAAATCATTAAAAAAGAAAATTAGGACATTAATTAAACCAACCACAGTCCAAACCACAATTATTTCTAGCCTTCAATCTGAAACTCTTAAGGGAAAATAGAAGATCCCCATACTTAACCCATCGAGAATGTTAAGAAATTATTATTTTTTCTTAAAGAATTGTTGAAAAGTTTATCCAAGAAATGCTAAGGTACGTTCTTGAAACGCATTTAAGACCTTTCTCCATTAAGAAAATTCGAGAAATGACGTTTAAAACTGAATATTTTTTATACAACTCTACATTCTTATATGATAATGATAGAAGCCCCACCTAAAGAAGATTCTCTAAAAGATTGCTTTCGCATTAAGCCAACCAGCCCATATGCTATGCATTCCCCTGAAATCATTCAACATGTAGAACACGCTATAAAACTAGTGCAGAAATGTATTTTTCAAGAATTTCCTGATTTTGACAACCTCTCCAATAAAACAAATATACTTCACAAGCTGCCCATCATTATTTGGAAAACTCCCAATGAGCCTCCTAGCTGCATAGACTGCATTATTTTGTGCCTTTCTTCTAAAGAAACCGGAATAGAAAATAGAATAGAGAGTATTTTACAAAATTGGTTAAATCCGGGAAAAACTACACAATTTTTCTCCAAAAATTCTCTTTATTTTCACTGGGATCTATTTCCTGACGCCTCTTTCTTCATCATGGAGCTAAAAGGCATTATAGAAACAAAAAATGACTTAGATAAAATCTTATCCAATCTTCCTTCCCTCTCCATACAACTGAAATCTGCCCTGAAAAACACAGCGTCAATTAAAAAATTTTTCCCACAAAAAGCCCTTCTGCAAGACGTCAAACAAGCAGAAATCCATCAAGATCTTGTACTCCTTTTGGAAAGATTTCCCCATTTCTTTAGTACAGATCTTTTCCTGGAAATGGGGAGATTTTTCGCTCTTTGTGAAAAATCTTTTTTTGAACCAAGGCTTCCTCGACTTATAACAAAGATCATATCTTTCCATTACTTAATACGACCCAATCTCACAAGATTGTTATCCCTATACCCAGAAAAAAGACACATAGAACTCCGTTGTATAAGAACAGAGCTTAATTTCTACTTTGGATCCAAACCTGTCTTGGGCCTTGTCCTTGGAATAGCCCCTTTAGACAATCATGAATTTTTTGAAGAAAGCCATATTGAACAGGCAGTGCAATTTCTCCTTCCTCACATCAACACCATTAAAAACTCTTTTTACTCTTACCAAAAATTACATGATCCTATTTGTACTTTATATGTTGAGCTTGAAAAGAAAGATGGAACTATTTTTACAAAAGAAGAGCTTCTCCTATTAAAAAAAGGGTTAATTCAAGAGCTTAAACGGAGAATTGAAAAATTAGTCCCCTCCGTTTTCATGACACGAAACGAAGAAGAGGTTATGCGAAGCATTTTACTCTTGAGCCAAGAATTAAAATACCTCTCCGATATCCCTCAAGTCATCATCTCCTTAGACACCCAAAATCTTTCTGATATCTTTTTCACCGTTGTCTTAGTAAGGCTCCTTAAAGTAAAGCAAACTTCTATTCAAAAACATTTTGAAAAGATACAATCCAATGTACAGTTTATCCCAGACAGAGCACAGCAAGTAGGCTTCTTACGAAAAAACCATCCCAAAGAAGCCAACGTCTTTCATCTTAGAATCCCCAAAGACCCCTCTCTTTTACGAGCAGACTACTCTGTAAACTTCTACTTAGCGAGGAGTAAAATAGCTTCTATTCTTTTCGAAGCTATTGGATCTTTTAGAGACTATAATGGAGGAATGATCCTTAAACAAGGAGAGCTCTTCTATCAATTTCAAGATAGCTTTCCTACTATTGCACAAAAAAAACCGGAACTGCTAGAAAACTTCTTCTTCTCCTTAAGCCCTATAGAGGCTCAGGCCACCCTTCCCCTATCCTCCTTGCAAATCCTATTCCATCAATTTCTTGAAGCCCAAAAAGAAGATCTCTTGCAAAAAGAAGACTATTTCTTGCGCATCGAAGAAAAATCAGGACAACTTTTCTCCATGATCCGTATCCAGGGGAAAACTTTTAAAGAAGAGCTTCATACTAGTTTAAGGAATAGAGAATTGCTTTCGAAAGCCCTCATATATAACTCTATTCAAATACAAGGTTCTTTATACACGGGAATGATCCTTTCCCATGCAGAAGATAAAAAACGACAACTTTTTATCGAAGCGATCCATGAAGCCATTAAAAATTGGACACAAAAATCTCAAAACCAACAAATTGTGAAATTAAGCTTTGCCGCTTTTCCTCCATCCCTAGACCCTAGACTCGCTGGAGAGAAAAGTGCTCACATAATCACAAAAATGCTTTTTGAGGGGCTCACAAGATTAGATGGAAAGGGAAATCCAACCCTTGCTATTGCAAAATCAATCGAAATCTCTCCAGATGGCCGACAATATATTTTCAACCTCAGACAATGTTCTTGGTCTAATGGAGAGCAAGTAACTGCTCAAGACTTTGAATACAGCTGGAAAAAAATCCTCTCTTCTCAATTTGTTACACCCTTTGGCTATGTTTTTTATCCAATTAAAAATGCTAAATCTGCCAAAGAAAGTCTTTGCTCCATTGATGATGTAGGAGTCAAAGCTTTAAATGACCTCACCCTGTTAGTTGACTTAGAACATCCAACGCCAGAATTTTTAGAGCTCACAGCGCACTCTCTTTACTCCCCTGTACATCATATAACAGATAAAATTCATCCTAATTGGGCCATAAAAGGATCTGAAGACTTTGTATGTAATGGCCCCTTCCTACTAAGAGACATTATCAATCACACACGTTATGAACTCATAAAAAATCCTCTTTATTGGGATAAGGACCAAGTTCGTCTTCAAAAGATTCAACTTTCTAAGAACTCCACCTTCATAGCCAATGAAATGTTTAAAAAAGAAGAACTGCATTGGCTTGGAGCCTCCATGGGGCCATGGGAATTTTTCCTTGAAAACAACCCAGAATCTCAGATACATTCTAGTTATATCGGAATCTATTGGTGCGTTTTCAATACAGATAAATTTCCTTTCCACAATACTCTACTTAGGCAGGCCTTTAATCTAGCTCTTGATAAGAATGACTTAGCCTCAAAAATCCATGCGGATCATCTGCCTGCATCTACTCCCCTTCCCCTTTCTCATACTATGAACCATGATCCTAATAGGATCTTTGGAAATGAAGAGAAAGCATTAGAACTATTTGAACTCGCCTTAAAAGAGCTTGGCCTCACGCGAAAGACCTTCCCTCTAATTACCCTAAGCTTCCTTGACACTCCTTTAAGAAAAAAAACATTTGTTTATATTCGAGAAAGATGGAAAACGCTATTTCAAATCCCTTGTAGATTAGAAGGTTTTGACTTTAATACTCTTTTCTCTAAAACCACTAAGGGAGATTTTCAAGTCTCAGGGATTTATTGGAAAACATGGATTGATAACCCAAGCTACATCCTTGAAATATTCAAATATAGTCATCTTGATATCAATATTGCAAAATGGTCTAATACTCAATACCAAGATTTATTACATCAATCTAAAAAAACACGTGATCCTATTCAAAAAGTTAAGTACCTGTCTGATGCAGAAAAAATATTAATTCATGAAGTTCCCGTTATCCCTCTTTTCTATGAAAGGGAAAAAAACGTAAAAAAGCCATATTTACACCAAGTTATTCACTCAAAAACAACAGGACATCTCGATTTTAAATATGCTTACATAGAAAATAAAAAAAGTTAAAACATTAACCCATAGGTGAAATTATGTGTATTCAAGCACAATTTATCCAAAGCAACGAAAAGAGCATCCTTACCCTTGCTTTTCATGCAAATGTTCATAGTTTTGCAGAAGCAGAACAAATTCTAGCGGGACGTACTCCTGGGACATTTCTCACTTTTTCTGCAAATGAGCAAAATTTTTGCTCTGCTATTGGAGAAAAAGAAGAAATGCGCCATAATCCTTTTCGCTGGGATGTTTCTGGTGGATGGTATAATGGATCCCCTGCTCGATACGCTACAGAAATGGCCCTTTTAGACCACCTCGTAGCTGGACAGAATCCTATTCCTCTTTGTAGCTAATAGTTTTTATATGAGACCGGGTGTTGAGAAATACCCGGTCTCATATTTTTTAAGGAATTTTCTATGGTATCGCTTTATGACAAAAAGATTTCCTTGTCAATTGCTCGAAAAACAATCGAACAATTCTTCACACAAAAAAAAATCACAGAAAAAAACCTTCCTCTCATACTTCAAGAAAAAGGGTCTTGCTTTGTTACTTTAACAAAAGATAATAAATTACAAGGATGCTGCGGCACAGTGTTTCCTTTTCAATCTCTTGCAAAAGACATCCAAACCAATGCTCTTCAAGCAGCCTTCTTTGACCCTCGTTTTCCTCCACTCTCCCAAGAGAACCTTTCTCTGATTTCTATTGAACTCTCCATCTTATCTCTTCCTTACGCTAGACAAATAACTACAGAAAAAGATCTCTTAGAAATGTTGAATCCACATGTTGATGGAGTAGTTTTACAATGGAAAGAATACAAAAGCACTTTTCTCCCTACTGTATGGTCCACCTTTCCTAAAAAAGAAGATTTCCTTACAGCCCTTAAAATAAAAGCAGGCTTACCCAAAAACTTCT
>CANNLR010000090.1 GCA_947505635.1 Chlamydiota bacterium | reverse complement strand
TTAGAAAAACTTCTTGGGGTCACGGGCTTAAATGTAGCAAGTAACCTAGGTGGACTTCTTTTGATGGCTATCGCAGTGGAGACTATGGTGAAGGGGATTATGGCTTACTTTCCAGCTCTTGGGCTGTAATCTTGTCAATCTCGGTTTGTAGAAAAAAAGCAAGATCTGGCGCCTCTTTATTCAATGTGGCAAAAATAAGTTTTGCTTCTTTTTGCATAAATTCTTTTGCGTGAAGGGGCCCTTCTGACCTGCTTAGATTTCCAATGTCAAAAAGAACAGGTTTTCCTTCTAAGATACCCATATTATATTCTAAGCTAATATCGGAATCGCTGATTTTCTTAGTTGATCTATTTTGTAATAAGTAAGCAAGCTCCATAAAAAAGGGGTAGAGATCTGAAGAGTTTCCTTCTAGAATCTTTTGAGCAAGATAAGGGGCAAAGTTCTCTACTTTTTTTTGCAAAATAAAGGCTAGATTCCCACTTTGTATAACGTGTTTTATTCTAATATTGTCATAGAGCTCTAGGGGGATATTAAGCTCTTTATTAGGTTCTAGCTGGACAAAAAGAAGCCCCGTTTCTTCTTTAAGCTCTGTATAGGCTAGTTTATAGCTTGTAAAGTCAAAATCTTTTTTCTTCTTCCTTTCTTGAATAAGAGATTGTCCTTTTTTGGTTGTTATCCAGTTTGTCCAAAAAGGAGGTTCTAATTTTTCCCATCTAAAGAGTTTTAACACGTACTTTTCATCCTTCGAAAGAAAAGCAAAGCATTGCTGTCCTTTTTTCATAAAGTAAAAAGGTTGGTCCAGGATTTCTTGTATAGAAGACACTTGACTTTGGGAAAGAGGGGGGTGAGTTGGTTCTGAAGGGAAGGAGGAGAAAACATTTTGAAGTCTAAAGCCCTTTGTTTGCTTTTGGCATAGATCTCCTATTAAAACACCTAATAGGGGAATGAGGAGGATATAAGCTATTTTCTTTATTTTCATAAGGTGAATTATAAGGAAAATTAGAATTTAATTTAAGAAAAAGTTGAAAAATAGAAAGCTTTTGTTCATAGCCCAAAGGCTATGAACAGGTGAAAAGTATAAACTAATTATTTACGACATAGTCTTTGTTTTATTCAATATTTGAGGTAGCCAGTTCAGTTTCCTGTTGAGGGTTAGCTGACTTTTTGTAGGTGGATAGATTTTTCTTTCTCTTGAGCATGAAGGAGGGCGACTTTTTGCAATCTTGGCTCTAGGAGTCCTATAGGTTTTACATCATAAAAATAAAGTAGAGCGCAAGCTGTTGCTATCTCTGTTCCTCCCAGCAGGGTGTTTTGAAAGAGATTATTCATTTCTTTGGTAAGTAAAATAGAACACGCCCCTTGGCAAAGAAAATAAGAGCCTACTCCTAGAAAAAGAGAGGGGAGGGAAACTGTGCCTGCAGCTAGAAGGACTACACTTGCGTAAACATCAGGATAGCCAAGAAGATTGTAAGCACAAATAGTTCCAAAAACAGTTAAGGCTATTCTGTGGACAAGTAGGGATTCATTGGTTAATTGTTGGTGGACTAAGAGAGGTTTTTCTTGGAAAAGGGTTTGAAGTTTTTCTTTAGACTGTAGAGAAGGAAAAGGGCAAGATAGGGGAGGCATGGTATTCCTACATAAGTTAGGCTAAGTCTTCCTCTTCTTAGAAAGAGGAAGACTTAGTATAAATTCGTTTTAAGCTTTCTTTTTAGCTTTTTTAGGAGGTGCTGGAGGGGCCTCTAGTACATCAACCCAAATAGGAGAGCTCCAAGCTATATGACCATTTTTTTGCAAAACTCGAAGATAATAATAGACAAAACCTGGGACTTCTCCTTTTGCAGGGAAAGCAACCTTGTGAATGGCTTCAGAGTCATCAAAAATAAAATCTAAATCAGTTTTTTCAGGATTTATCGTATGAATAACAGAGCCATTGCGGATGACTTCTATTTTTTCAATTGGGGCAGTACCTGCTATATAACCAGTGATGTAACGATTATAAGCAAGACCTGGCTTTATTTTTGTGTTGAGTTCAGACCCCATAGGAGCTCCTGCTAGGAAAAACCCTAAGATGATTCTAGCACCTGTTGTCGCATAGCAATGGCGATTGAAAAGAGCTTGAAAAAGAGCTTCTCTTGTTTGCTCTGGCGCTAAAATAGCTGTGAGCCCTGGAGAATATTGCACCTGATCTTTATTATATAAGCCTGCAAAAACACCTCGATCATCAAGGCCCCCTGCGACAAAGCCAAAACGGCAATTATTGCTAAGAGCTTTGCGAATAGAGCCTTCAGGCCAAGAAGCGATACCTGTTTTGCTCGTAGCTGTAATAGGTCTTAGATTTCCTTCTTTTTCAGAGCATTCTGAGGATCCCCAGGCATTATATATTTCAACAACACGTTCAAATTCAGGAGTGAAGTCAGAAAAATTGGTACCAAATCCTTTTGCCATGGAGAAGCTAGGGATTGAGATCAACTCTTTTGGGGCAAGGCCTTTGTATGTTTTTTTGAGGTTATTGGTCTTGGGGTCTTTTTTACGAAAAATAGATTTATTGTCTTTAGCAAAAAGGAACATTCTTAGCCCTTCTTCAGGTTCTTCCCCGAACCATTGCATCCCTAGGAAAGTAGCAAATCTTCCTTCTTCGTTGAACTCTGCAATGTGCATATTAATAGCTTTCCAAGCTTCATTAGAGGTTTCTTCAGCACTTTCAAAGGAAGATGTGGAAAAGAATTGGAAGGATTTTTCATCTCGGATATGTCTTAGGCAAGCTTCAATATTTTCTTCTGAGTCTACTCGGTCAGATTCCCCATGTAACAGTCCCCAAAAAAGGCTTTTATCTTGATCTGCAAAACATTTAATAGGATAGGAGTAGAATTTATCTCCATTTTTTAGGTTTTGTAGTTGAATCCTGTATATGCCTGGTTCGTTAAAATAAAGGTTAGGAAGACTGAGGAATCCTGTTTCTGGGATAAAAAGTTTCCAGCTAAGGTTTTCTCTTAAGTGTTCATAAGTCAGTTCGATTAAAGTGCCTTCAGGAGCATTATTGGTAAGGTTCCCATGGGCGTCTTCAAAGCGAAGCATCATGTCGAAGCGCTTATTCTTATTTACAACAGAGGGGGCGATTACTTGGATGGTGTGAAGCTTATTCCCTTTGATATCGATAGTAAAGACTTCAGGTTCTTTGTAGTCGCCTTTTCCTTTAGGATCGATAAAAAGTTGAAATTTTTTTCTTCTTTGTACAATTGTTTGAGTCCTTGTTCCGTAGCCTTCTTGATGAGAATTTTCTATTTCAGGTGTTCCTAGGCAAATGATAAAAGCCTCGCCAGCTTTAATTTCAGAGGGAAGGATGAATTCAAAATCAGGGACAATGCTTTCCTTTGAAGAAAGAGCTTTGGCTGCAAGTGTTTTTTCATTAGGTAGTACGGCCCAAATAAGATTACCTTTCCCTTTAAGGTTGGTGTCAGGGATTTGCCAGTCAAGGATTCTTCCTTTAGATTGGAGGTCAAATTTTATGCGAGTACCTTTAGAAAGATTGATAGAAGTTGTATAGATAAACTTCCAGTTGGATATTTCTCCTGCATAAGACACACTAGGTTCAATAAGGCAAATAGGTCGTCGCATGGTTAATTTCCTGTGTTAAAAGAAGCTTATTTTGCCTCAAAGGTTTTTGTTTTTCAAGTTAAGAATGTTTTTTATGTTTTGGAGAAACAGGAGTTATTTTTACTTTTTGAATGGACCTTTCGTCAGAGGTGAGTATTTCAAGGTCTACATCATCTAAATGCACCTTCCATCCTTGGTTTGGAATAGATCCTGTTCTATGGAAGATAAATCCTCCTATAGTGTCATATTCAGGGCTTTGAGGGATTTTGACGTCTAGTTCTTCTTCTAAGGTGATAATACCTATTTTTGCATCAACAATCCATCCACCTGAGGAGAGGGGGAAGTAGGTTTTGCTTTCTTGTGTGTCATACTCATCTTCGATCTCTCCAACAAGTTCTTCTAAGATATCTTCGATGGTTACAATGCCTTCTGTTCCTCCATATTCATCAACAACGATAGCTAGGTGAATTTGCTTATTACGAAATTCTTGAAGGAGCCCGGCAATTTTTTTTGTTTCTGGAGTATATAGGGCAGGCTTGACAAGGTGTTCTACTGTTTTATTTAATTCGCTTTCGGGTTCATTGTTTTCAATGTGTCTAGTGTACACAGAAAGGACATCTTTGTATAAAAGGACTCCAATAATCTTATCTACGCTTTCTTTGTATACAGGAATTCGACTGTAACCCTCTGCAGAGAAAAGTCTAGCGGCCTCCTTGATAGTTGTTTCTACGGGAAGGCTGAAGACATCGATGCGAGGAACTATGACTTCTCTTACAATTCTATCTTTAAAAGATAATACAGTGTGGATGAGTTTTGTTTCGGTCTTGTCGAGATATCGGCCTAAATCAGAATCTTTTAAATATTCAATAATTTTATCCTGTAATCGAAAGGGGAGCTTTTGAGGTGTTTCAAGTTTAAGGTCAAAAAGTTGTTTTATTTTGAAGTGTAGAAAAAGAAAGGGGATGCAAGGGAGCATAAGAAGGCAGGAGGTGAAGCAAAGTAGATGGAGGGTTTTTTCTGGCCGATGCCTAATGGTGAGTAGTAAGATGAAATCTAAACAGATGGACAGAAGTAAGAGAAAAATAATTTCTAAAGCAACAAAAAGTTCAAAAGAAAGAGGCTTATTGTAGTTTGTGTGAAGAAAAAAGAAGGAAAATAGCACAAAAGTAAAGATAATATAATATAGAAACTTTACAAAACGGATAGAGAAATGAAGGGATTTCCATAGATGATTAGGGTGAAAAGAAGTAAAAAAGAAAAGATAAGAAAGGTGGTTCTTTTTTTGAAGTTCTTCTTTCCCTTTCAAGCTTCCTAAAAGCTCCAAAGCGATTTGCAAACCTGATAGCAGGACTATAGGTAGAAGAAAGAGGAGCGAATAAAATAGGGCTTCAGATATTTGTGTCATCATATTTTGTTTTAGCCGATTAAACCGTTATTGAGGATTTTAAGACAATCTTTTTTTTAGGGGACTGTAGGGAAAAGGGCTGTATAAGAGCTAGGCATTTTTTTTCCATAGAGCGCATTTTTCTTCGTGCAATAGGTTCTAGATCGTCATACCCAATAAGGTGTAAAAATCCGTGGATCATATAAAGAGCAGTTTCTTGATAAGGGTCTAGTTGCTTTTTTTTAGCATATTCTATTGCAATGGCTGGGCATACAAAAACTTCCCCTAAGATGTAATGGTCTGTTGGTGATAGTTTTTTTGTATGAGAATCTATAGGAAAGGACATGCAATCTGTTGGTGTCGGGTCTGCAAAAAAATCTCCATGTATTTGAGCTATTTTATTTTTGGTTACAAAATGGACAATAATTTCGTTTGTGGATATATGCAGCTCTTTTAATAAAAGCAGAAGGATTTTCTTAGCTTGAGGGGTGGATAAAGGAAGGTCTTTTTGTTTGTTATGTATAGTAATGATCATAAATAAAAAAAGGACAGGTATTAACCTGCCCTTATATGAAGGATTAGGGAGTGACTGGAGTCTTAGGAAGGTTTGTGACTCTTGTCGTTTCTCCGTCTTTCCATCGACCAAGTTTTCTGAGTACATCAACGCGTTCAAAACGCTTTAGTACGTTTCTTTTCTTGGCGGTTTTGCTGGATTTGCCGTAGCTTGGGTGTCTTGACATAATTTGAGTGCCTTTAATTCGCTTTAGGTTATTTAATTTTTGGGATAAAGAAAGACTCAGCACAGCAGCTAGATAAAGCATTTGTGTGAGGTTTGTAGCCAAGGGAAAGACTATCTTCTTTAGCGCCAGTCTTAATAGATGGGGCTTTGCGTTTTTTAGGGCTACGTTGTCTGCGTTCTTCTTGTTTACTGATTCTTACCATAGGAGATCTCCAAATTTTGCGCCAATTGTAAGTTTTTTAAGGAAAAGATGCAATAGATATTAGAGCATGGGAAGAAGAAAAATATTCTTCACCTTTTTTTGAGGTGAATTAATTTTTTAATTCTGATTTTATAAGAGCATATTCGCGTTCTAGATCTATTTTATTTTTTAAAAATTCTGTTTTGCTATCATCTAAGGTGTTTTCTTTTTTCTTCAGGAGATGAGGAGATTGAGGCCCTGTTTTGGGAGAGGAAACGATGGAATCTAAGTACTCCTCTTTTTCTGCATTTTCTTTAGATTGCATATACTTTGCTTTGCTTTTCAAAAACTGATTTTCTAGTCTATATAAAGAATCTATGAAAAGGGGATCTTTTATGACCCTGTATTCAATCAATTCCTTTATGTTGTGTTGAAATAAGACCTCTTCTAGAGAAAAGTTTTTGTTAATCCATCTTTTGCTAAAGCTTTCAGGGGAGGGAATTGGATAGGATAGTCCTCTTGCGGAAGCTGTATTACGAATCTTTTGTATTTTTTGATAATAGGTGATTACAGAATGGATTCCCTCTGTACTAAAAAGAGTTTCTGCTTGCTCTTCATATTTTTTGATGAGCTGTTCAGGGGTTAGAAGGTTCCAAGAAAATAGAAATTCTAAGGTGTGAAGGCTTTCTATTTCTTTAAGAGACATGTCAGAGCAGTCTTCTTGTATCTTTTTTTTAAGCGTTGCGTGATCTGGGATAGAATAGATATTTTCTGTATCAAACTGCTTACGATGATTTTCTATTTCTTGGTAGAACTTCCATAAGGAGGGAAGACCCTTTAAGGAGTTTTCTTTTTCTAGGTATTTTTCTTTTAGTTCTTCAGGGGAAAAAAGCTGCCAAGTAAAGATATATTCTAAGGTGTAAAGATCGATTGCCTCATCTAAGCTTAGAGTGGAACAGATTTTTTGAAAACGCTCTTGGTTAGACTCTTTTAGTGTTGGAAGGGAATAGAAATCTTTGTTGATAAGTTTTTGCATTTTTTGGTGGTAGCGTAAAATATCTGGAATATGGGTAATTTGCTTTTCTTGATCTTTATATTTTACTGTAACTTGTTCTTGGGTGAGAAGTTTTCTTTCACTCACCCATTTGCTATGTTTTTTAAAAGATGCTTCTAGGGATAGATGTTTACACTCTTCTCGGTATATTGAGACTTTAGCTGTGTTGTCATAGTCTGACGTTTTGTAGGCGCTCCAAAGGCATCCAATAGTTAAAAGAAAAGAGAGGGGGAGTAAAGTTGTTGTAGCAACGCCTAGAGTGATTGAAAAGACATGAAATATGAGAGGAGATGCTGCGGCTGTAGCTAAAAAAGTCCATCCGGCTCTTTTTAGATTTCCTGTTGTTAGCCAATCGTTAGTAGTCCCATCGACACTTAGTATTTTATGAGCTACGTCTTGGGTTTTTGTAGTAGGCTTGGATGAATTAGGTTGTAAAGAGCCTGTTAAACTTTTTTCGTCTATCTTACCTATCATACTATACTCGCTTTTAAGTTAGCGGGTATAGTATGAATCAGACCTTTTAAAGACAATAGTCAAAAAATATTCTATTTTTTTATATTTTGTTTTTCTT
>CANNLR010000089.1 GCA_947505635.1 Chlamydiota bacterium | reverse complement strand
GGAAGAAAGTATTAAACTATTTTTGACCGAAACAGGAAAAATAAGTTAAATGGCGTTGTTTATATGATAGAAGCCAAAAAAGCAGGAATTTTAATTCCTGTATTTTCTTTAAGAAGTAAAGAGGGGTTTGGGGTAGGAGAGTTTTCAGATCTTATGCTTCTTGCAGACCTAGCTGAGCTAGGAGGATTTTATTTGATACAACTCTTACCTGTTTTCGATACGAGCATCACAAAAACATGGCTTGACTCTTATTGCTACTCTGTTCTTTCAATGTTCGCTTTACATCCAATTTATCTTCGACTAGAGAAGGCGTTTTCTGAAATTCCTGATCAAATATTAGCTGAAATACGGATTCAAAAAGATCTTATTAATCAATTAGAAGAACTCGATTATAAAAAAGTATATGAAATGAAGATTGATTTTTGTGAGAGACTATATGTTTTAGAAGGAAAGTCATTTCTTTCATCGTCTGCTTTCATACAGTTTATGGAAGAAAGTAAAGCCTGGCTTCTTGCCTATGCAGCATTTAGTGTGTTAAGGGACGTTTTTGGATCTTCTGACTTTTCTACATGGTTGGAATACAAAAAAGGGTCGAAAAAAATAGTTGATGATATTTGTAATTCATCATCTCAATATTATGAAAAGGTTTGTTTTTATTATTTCTTGCAGTTTCAGCTCGATCTGCAATTTAAAGAAGCTTCTTTTTATGCAAAATCTAAAGGAATTTTTTTAAAAGGAGACTATCCTGTAGGGGTTCACGTTCATAGTGTGGAAACTTGGATGGCCCCAGAGTTATTTGTTTTACAAAAAAAAATAGGAGCCCCCCCTGATTATTTTAATGCTAAGGGACAAAACTGGGAGTTGCCTGCTTATAACTGGGAAGAGGTGAAAAGATCTTCTTATAACTGGTTTATAAGGAGATTGCAGCATATGGAGCGGTATTGCCAGCTTGTTAGAATCGATCACATTTTGGGGTATTTTCGATTTTGGGAGATTTCAGATAGATATTCTAGAGGAGCTCTAGGTTTTTTTAATCCATCCTTATCTATTCCGGTGGCAGATGTTCCTAAAGATATAAAAAGATATCGGGATCCTTTTATTACGGATGTAATTCTAGATGAGTATTTTAAAAAAAAGAAGAATTTGATTGTGGACGAATTTTTTGAAAAGACGGAGCAGGGGCGGTATTCTTTTAAAGAAATTTATCGAAAGCAAGAATCCATAGATCTAGTAGAAGATATTTCAAAAGAAGAAAAAGACCTTTTGCATGAGTTATATGAAAATGTTATTTTAATTCAAGATGGGGATAAAAAAGATATTTTTTATCCAAGAATAGGGCTTGAAAATACATCGTCTTTTGCTTTTTTAAGCGAAGA
The DNA here is from genome assembly GCA_947505635.1 of Chlamydiota bacterium. GTDB lineage: Bacteria > Chlamydiota > Chlamydiia > Chlamydiales > Rhabdochlamydiaceae > CAIJXB01. Next base: position 6,164 of record CANNLR010000089.1, on the reverse strand, counting down.
TGAAAAAGAGCAGTGCAAAACCTTCCTTAAAGTTTATTTTTCTAAGGATGAAGAAAAATTATGGAAAAAGGAAGGGAGGGAAAAGCTTTCTTGTTTTCAAAAAGAGACATCCATGGAAATTTGTGCAGAAGATTTGGGTATGTTACCTAAATGTACTGAGGAGGTTTTGGAAGAAGTGAATTTTCTTCGTTTACATATTCAACGAATGCCTAAAAAGAAAGAAGAAGAGTTTTCCTTGCCTTGGGAATATGAATATCTTTCTGTATGTTCTCCTTCGAATCATGATACTTCAACACTGAGAATGTGGTGGAAAGAGGACTCTGAAAGAACTCAAAGATTCTATCAAAATATTTTAAAGCTAGAGGGAAAGGCTCCTTCTGAACTTAGTGAATTCTTATGTGAAAAAATCATTAAAATGCATTTAGAATCTGGTTCTAAATGGGCTGTGTTTATGATGCAAGATCTCTTAGCTATGAGTTCGACTTTGAAAAGGAAAGAGGCTGAAAAAGAGAGGATCAATGATCCTTCTATTTACCCATTTTACTGGAAATGGAGACTACATATTAATTTAGAAGATCTTATTGCAGAAGAAAAGTTTTTTGGTTTTTTACATAACCTTCTTGCTACGTCAAAAAGATTAGGTAATTTTTTTAGATAAAATTTCTATTCCAGGAAGTGTTCCTTTTTCTAGGAATTCTAAGGAGGCTCCGCCTCCTGTTGAAATATGGGTAAATTTGTCTGCTAGATGTAACTGATCAATTGCCGCTATAGAGTCTCCTCCTCCTACGATTCGTTCTGAAGAAAAAGAGGCTAGGGCTTTAGCTATTGCAAAAGTTCCTTCTGCAAAGGAAGGATTTTCAAAAACCCCAAGAGGGCCATTCCAAAAAATAGAATTAGCTTTCGTGAGCTCTTGTTTCCAAAGTGTTATTGTTTTAGGGCCTATATCCATTCCTTGCCATCCCTTTTCTACCCCTTCTTTAGTATCTATCGTTTTAGAGGTGATGCCATTAGATACAATTAAATCAATGGGAAGGAATAGAAAAATATTTTTCTTTTTGCACGTTTCTATAATATTTTTCGCTGTTGGAATTTGATCGGATTCATATAAAGAATCTCCTATGGAATAATTCAGGGCGGCTAAAAATGTGAAGGCCATAGCTCCCCCGATATAGAGAGCTTGCATTGTGTTCGTGAGCGTGGTTAAGACCCCTATTTTGGAAGAAACTTTAGCGCCTCCAATAATGACATGAAAGGGGGAATGGGGATGATCTCTTAGTTTACTTAGGGCTGTAATTTCTTTTTGCATAAGAAATCCTGCGCCAGATTTTTTTGGAAAGTAGGTGGCTAAGTCAAAGGTAGAGGCATGTTTTCTATGGGCTGTGCCAAAGGCATCATTAATAAAGACATCTCCATAAGAAGCTAGAGTTTTAGCAAATGAAGCATCGATTTCTGGGTGTTCTTCGGCAGGATAAAAGCGCAGATTTTCTAGAAGAAGAATCTCTCCAGCTTGTAGAGAATCGACTTGCTTTTTCGTTTTTTCTCCTAAAGAGTCTTTTGCAAATAAAACAGGTCTATGTAAGAGGGAGGCTAGAGCAACTCCGCAAGGCTCTAGGGTGTATTTGTCTTCTTTTTTGCCGTTAGGACGGCCTCGATGACTAAGTAGTATAACACTTCCTCCTTGCTCAAGGATGTAATTAATCGTTGGAATCGATGCTTTTATCCGTGTAAGATCTGTAATTTCTCCTTGCGAGTTAAAAGGGACGTTAAAATCTACGCGAAGAAGGCCCTTTGTTTTTTTTAGGGGAAGATCGGTAAGAGATAAGTAATCCATAAAAAATCCTTATAGTAATGCCTGTCTTTTAGGAAATAGCATAAGACAGCAAGGAATTCTATTATTATTTTTCTACAAACAAGAAAATGGATTTGCTTCATGATTAAATAAAGAGCCGCCCTTTCTTTTTTTCAATTCGGAACGAACTGAAAATAAAAGGTCCTGGTCGAAATCTTTATTAGAGGCCCACTGTAAATATTCTTGAGGGATTTCAGAAAATGGCCTTCCTTTATGTTTTCCAAGAGGCATTGTTTTAATGGCAATGGGTCTTTTCAAGCGTTCAGTAAGTTGTTCTGTTGTTTTATAATTTCGGGTTAAATATTTAAACACTTCAATATTAACAACTACATCATTCATGGCTCTATGGGCCCCTTCTGCTGGAATGTTAAAATGTTCCCGAAGCTTTTCAAGAGAATTAATGGGGCTTTCTCCGTAGAGTCTTGCGAGTCTAAGCGTATCTAGAAAAGGGTGGTTTGTAAGGGTACTAGGAATGCAGTTAATTTTGGCTGCATGGGCCAAAAAAGCAATATCAAAGGGGATACCATGTCCTATAATGATATGTTTGCCAAGCATTTTAAGAACGTGGGGAAGTACTTCTTTGATTTTCGGCTTTCCTATAACCATTTCGTTGGTGATGTGATGGATTGCTGTAGATTCTGGACTAATGGGAGCTTCAGGGTCAATAAGTGTTTCATAGCGATCCAAGATGGCAGTTTCGGTGAAGATAACAGCCGCTACCTCAATAATACGGTCTTTTTCGGGCTCAAGTCCTGTAGTTTCACAGTCGATGCAGATAAAAGTATCAGTTTTAAGTAGTCCCATGGTTTCCTTAGGAGGTTGACAGTAAAGAAGAAATTTTGTTTTGTAGCGTTAGTCTGCACGGATTGTCTTTAATAGAGTAGGGGATGTAAGAAATGGATTGCCCTGGACAAAGTTGAGATAAGGCTTGGAGAATTCTTATTTCCGATTGTTTTTTTTCTGAAGTATTAAGCTTGTCTGTTTTAGAAAAAATAAAAAGAAGTTTTTTTTGTTGGCTTTGAGCCCAAGCAATCATCGCGGCATCTTCATCAGAGGGGTCACGTCTTGAGTCTAGGACAAGGATGAGTAGTTTAAGTTGAGGCCTATCTTCTAAATAATTCGCGAGGATCTCTCCCCAACTTTTTCTTAGTTCTCGGTCTACTTTAGCAAAGCCATATCCAGGAAGGTCTACTAGAAGAAGTCTGTTATCAATAAAAAAAAAGTTGATGAGTTGTGTTTTTCCGGGGGTAGAAGAAACATAGACGAGATTTTTTTTCTGTGTAAGGTGGTTGATTAGAGAAGATTTTCCTGCGTTAGATCGTCCTATAATAGCAATTTCCGGATAAGGATGTTTTCCTAGATATAAAACGGGGAAGTCTTGTTTTTTTACAGAAGATTTAATGAATTCTGCTTGAGAAAAATTAATAAAGTTAGCTTGCATAGTTCCTTTGAAAGGTAATTTTTCTTTGTTCTAAAGAGAGGTATTCCATATGAATTGATACTTTTTGTAGAGAAAGGTTGGAGGGGAGTCTATCGGGCCATTCAATACAGCAGATCCCTTTTGTAGTTAGAAACTCTAAAAACCCTGCTTGTATGAATTCTTCGGGAGAAGAAAGACGGTATAAATCAAAGTGGTAAAGATTATACGGTCCGGAATAAATATTTAGATAGGTGAAAGTCGGACTTGTAACTTCTGATGCGTTAATCCCTGTATATTCTTTAGCTATTCCTTTAACAAGAGTAGTTTTTCCGGCTCCTAAATCACCTGTTAGACAGAGGATATCTCCGCTCTGAAGGAGCTTTGCTATCCGCTGTCCAATTTCCTCTGTCTCTGTTGAGGAGAATGTTAAAAAAGTGATAGGATCTTTCAATCTTCCTCTTTATCCTCTTCTAACCAACCATCAATAAAGGAAGAAAATTCATCAAATTGAGAAAGAGCTTCGATGAAGGCAGAAATTTTGCTTTGCTCGAGCTGTCCTTGGATGAAGTTTAGAAAATGTTCTTCTATTTGAAATTTATTTTGATTAGGTACATCTATAAGAGGAATTGGCTTTAGATGATTGTGTACTAAATCTTCTACGATAGCGTTTTTGCTATTAAAGAGTTTTCCAGTAGCTGCAGAAGAAAATACTATTTTTGTGATAGGATCTTTTCTTTTTACAATGTAGTTTTTGATTATTTCAGGATCTTCTGAAGTTAAAAATCGTTTTACTTTGAGTCCGCCGGAACGTTCTTTATTTTCAGGGCATTTAGCTACCCAGTCATAAATAGCATCTTGAGGATTTGGGTGGGTGTTATCCCCAAAGACTTTTCCTGTAAAAGGGCAGATATAGATTTTTTTTGTTAGTTCATTGACTCCTTGAGGACCTGTTTGAATTTTTATTTCAGTCTCTCTCCAGAGCTTTCCTTGCGATTCAAGATTTTTTAATAAGTCATCTTGGCTTTGATAGATTGTTTTGTCTCGAATATAGAGAACAGGCTTTATGTTGAATTTTTTTTCTAGAAAAAAAAGGCATGTTGTTATGAGATCAGCTTTTTTGTTTTTTTGTAAAAACTTATTTAACTCATCTTTAAGGGATTCAGTGATGACGAGCGTTGCCATTTTTGCCTCAAGTCTGGTTTAGTTTTTTCGTGAAAGGGTCAACAGAAAACGATTCTGTAAAGTGCATAAGGACAATCTTATTCTAGAAGGAGATTATTTTTCAAGAATAAACCGGCGGCCTTTTCTTGATTAAAGAAATTAGTATATTAAAGATTAATTTTTACTTGCAAAAACGGATTGATTTTAGAAGGGGATTATGGTATTCTTAGTAAAGTTAATTTCTAATCGTATGTAAGGAGAAGTCAGATGGGAACAACATTATCTCTAGAAGTGGAAGAAATTTTTGTAGAAGGGTATCAGAAAGTCTATAAGGTAGAAGATCCTTCTGTAGGACTTAAAGGAATTATATGTCTTCATGACCTTACTCTAGGGCCTGCTCTTGGGGGAATACGGATCCATCCTTACGCGAATTTTGATGAAGCTTTGTTTGACGTGAAAAGATTAGCAAGAGGGATGACCTATAAATCTGCTCTGTCAAGATGTTCTTGGGGAGGGGGAAAGAGTGTTATTATAGCGCGTCCTCAAGATAAGACAGAAGAATTATTAAGGTCTTTTGGCCGAGCTATTGATCTTTTAGGGGGAATCTATATTGGAGCAGAAGATGTTGGATGCTCTCCTAAAGACGTAGGAATTATCAGTAAAGAAACAAAATATGTTGTAGGATTGGAATCCGAAAAAAGCAGTGGGAATCCTTCAGGATTTACTGCGTGGGGTGTGTATAAAGGGATTCAAGCTGGATTAAAGAAAACATATGGATCGGATTCTGTTGCAGGAAAAGTTGTTGCTATTCAAGGGGTTGGGAGTGTAGGTACTTTCTTAGCAGATATGCTGTTTTGGAATGGAGCTAAACTGATCCTTACAGATGTATGTATAGAAAAAGCTGAAAAGCTGGCTAAACAATATGGAGCAAAGTTCTGTCTCCCAGAAGATGTTTTTTCTCAAGAGTGTGATGTTTTTGCCCCCTGTGCTTTAGGCGGCATTATTAATCCTGGCACGATTCCTCAATTAAAATGTAAGATTATTGCTGGAGCTGCAAATAATCCGCTTCTTTCAGAAGAAGATGGAGAGTCTTTGAGAAAAAAAGGGATTCTATACGCCCCTGATTTTGTAATTAATGCTGGGGGATTGATTAACGTGTCGAGTGAGCTTAGGATAGAGGGATATGACCCGGTGGATACTCGTACGAAGATCGAAGGTATTTATGAGCATCTTTTAAATATTTTTGAAGAAGCAGAACAGTCTCAGTGTTCTACAGATAAGGCTGCTCGTACAGTAGGAGATTATCTTATAGCCAATAAAATTGGAAAAAGGATAGAAGATCCTTGTTTCCATCACTGCTCTTTATAAAAACAGGAAAAAATATATGGAAACAACTTTGCAGTCGGTATTGGTCGGGAAACTGGATGTAGCGATAGTAAAGGCGTTTCCAGATTGGAAGGAAAGAGCAGAAGTAGTCCCAAGTACGCAATCGCAATTCGGACACTACCAGTGTAATTCCTGTTTAAAAATAGGAAAGAGCTATAAAAAAAATCCTAAAGAAGTTGCTCTACAAATTGTAAATCTTTTACAAGAAGAGAGTTCTTACGATTCATTTTTTGCCGCTTTAGAAATTGCGGGACCTGGTTTTATTAATATTACCTTGTCGTCGCATTTTTTAGAAAAAAGAGTTAACTCTCTTCTTAGAGATCCTTTTCTAGGAGTTTCAAGACTTTC
>CANNLR010000088.1 GCA_947505635.1 Chlamydiota bacterium | reverse complement strand
CAAATGCTGTTCCATTGACGTTAACAGGATCGAGTACCATTAATACAAGCGCCAATAATGGCGCTATTTCTTTTGGTGGGACAATCGATGCTACCGGTGCCGGATCTCAAGCATTGACATTGAATTCTGGGGCCACTGGAATAACTACTCTTTCTGGGGCTATAGGAGGAACAACCCGTTTAGGTGCAATACTGGTTTCTTCAACAGCTGGAACTGGAAATGTGAACCTTGGTGGAAATGTTACAGCCAATTCTTTTACCATCACAAATGCTGTTCCATTGACGTTAACAGGATCTAGTACCATTAATACAAGTGCCAATAATGGCGCCATTTCTTTTGGTGGGACAATCGATGCTACTGTTGCTGGATCTCAAGCATTGACATTGAATTCTGGGGCTACGGGAATAACTACTCTTTCTGGGGCTATAGGAGGAACAACCCGTTTAGGTGCAGTACTGGTTTCTTCAACAGCCGGAACTGGGACTGTGAGCCTTGGCGGAAATGTTACAGCTAATTCTTTTAACATCACAAATGCTGTTCCGTTGACGTTAACAGGATCGAGTACCATTGATACAAGTGCAGATAATGGCGCTATTTCTTTTGGTGGGACAATTGATGGAATACATTCTTTAACAGTCAATGTTGAGACAGGAGTTGCTACTTTTGCAGGAAATATAGGTTCAGAGACACCTCTTACTTCCTTTACTGTAATAGGGTCTATTATTATACAAAGCGGAGCTGTGACAGCTTCAGGAGTTATTACTTACCTAAATACAGGGCTCGTAACGATATCTTCACCTATTAAGACATCTTCTTTGATTCAAAGTGGATCTGGAACTGTGATGCTATCTTCTGATATAACAGCTACGGCTTCCATTAACATCGCCGCCGTCACGACCTTCACAACAAATGTTACATTGACAGCTACTGGGGCAAGAGGGATTACCTTAGGAAATACATTTGCACCTAATACCGATAGAGCTTGGGATTTAACTCTTTCAACAATAGCTGGGCCTTTAACAACACAGCAATTAGGAAGTCCTGCTAATTATATTGAAACACTATCACTGCTAGGTACTCCTATTTCAACAGGAGATATTTATGCTGGTAATGTAATTTATCCTTCTTCCTGTGTTATTAATGCAGATATTATAGCTCCTGGTGATACTTTAATCTTTGGATATCCAACAACTATTGCTTTAGGGGGTCCTTGGACAATTAATGTAACAGGAGGAACAGCTCAAGGTGGCATTACTTTTGGGTCTACTTTAGAGGGTCCAGGTAGCTTGAATTTTATAGTTGGACAAGGAAATCTTACTTTTGATGATATTGTGGGAGGAGATATTTCTTTAGGGGATACAAGCATAGTAAGCGCACAAGACGTGACTGTTCAGGCAGCCTTTGTAGGGAGATCATTTGTACAGGACTTAGGGACAGGTACAACAACAATTGCTGGTTCTATGAATGTGGCGAGTTCAACTGGAATTTCTTTGACAGGGAATATATTCTCTATTCAAGGAGCTCTGACAACGACGTTAGGGGGTCCCGTTACTTTTGTTAATAGTGGTCTTTTGACGATCTCTAATAATATTAGTGCAAATGGCCCTATATCTCAAAGCGGAGGCGGCAATGTTTCTTTGGGTGGCAGTATTGCTACAACAAGTGCTACAGCAGGCAATGCAAGTGTGTCCTTTGCAAATCCGATTACTTTAATTGATGCTGTTTCTATGAATACGAGCGTGGCAGGAGGAGCGATTGCCTTTGGAGCTTCTTCGACAATTGATGGTTTACAAAGTTTTTCTTTAGCAGCAAGCTCTGGAAGTATTACTTTTGGAGCAGTTATTGGAGATCTAAGTCCGTTAGGGGTCTTTACAGTCTATAGCGCAGGGGATTTGATTTTACCGAAAATTTCGACTTGTTCTTTTATGCAGGCTTCAGGAATAGGAACAACGATAGTAGGGGGAGATATAAGTGCATCTTGTTCTTCTGGAGTTGTTTTTGTAACTAATATTCTTACGGTTAATAGTTCTATAAGAACTTTAGGAATTGGGTCGGTGATATTTCAAAATAGTGGTCTTTTGACTATAGGTCCTAGTGCTATTATCAATGCTGGAGGGGCTTTTACTCAAAGAGGAGGAGGTCCTGTTAGTGTTTCTGGCAATGTAACCTCACATGATAACCCAAGAAAACAGTAAGTGATGTAGGCAGTGTTCTAGAAAGGAGAGAATTTAGAATAAATTCTCTCTTTTGCTCGGCAGAATTCGATTGTTTGTTTATCTATAGAAGCATAAGATCCTATCCAAATTAATTATTTCGATCTGGTTAGTAAATAGGGACTTATATGATTCGTAATACATTGTGTAACATACATCAAGTTTCAAGAGCTGCAGCAGATTATTTGGATAAAGAAGAGAAAACTGCAATGTTAGGTGTTTTACGAGAAGCTCAAGAAGTAGAGATTGCCTTTAAAATACAAAGTCAAGAACAGCTATATAAAAAAGATCCATCTAGGTCGATTTTAAGTAGGATATATGAGTTTGTAGGTTCTATGCTGTTGCGAAATAATCCAATCCCGTTTGACAAGGAGTGGGATCAGCTTAAAGGAGATCTTCTTCTTATCCCCAAGGCAGACAAGGAGATGGAGTGTTTCAAAAATGGTAAGGCAGAGCTTCTTATTGTTAGTGCCGAAGCTTGTAGAATAAGAAGAGAGGTAGATCTAGTGGAAACCTTATTTCCCCTTTATAAGTTAATCAAGAAAGATGAAAAGAAGCCAGACATTGCTAACGATATCACAAATCGTGAGATTTTTAGAAAAAAAGATGTTGCTAGTTCGAAAGTGGATTCTGGAAGTTTTCTAGGAGGTTTTAGACTGTCTCCTGTAGAAGGAATGGGGGGAGAACTTATCTATCGTACAGGAACAAATACTTGTTTAGTTAATCAAGCTGCGGATGCAAAGGTTAAAGGAAATATAAATCAAAGAGAAAACCTCGGACGAAAAGCCCTTGCAATTACAGCCTTAGGTTTAGCTGTTCTTGGGGTTGGAACTGCGTTGTATGCTCGAATTAAAGCTAAATCTTAACAAAAGAAGGCAAAGGATGATTACTTTAAATCCTATTGGTTATGTACATTGTTCCTGTAGTGAAAAGGCAGATGTACCAAGACAAGGAGTTTTAGGGGAGGGGAATCAAGCTGTTATCCGTCTTCTTCCTAAGAAAAATTTTGAGCAGGCCTTAGAAGACCTTGAAGGGATGGAAAGGGTCTGGATTTTATTTTGGATGCATGAAGTCACCCATTGGAAAGCAAAGATTCAGCCTCCGCGCTCTACTGGCAAAAAAGGGGTGTTTGCAACAAGATCTCCTCATCGCCCTAACCCTATCGGGCTTTCTGCTGTTCGATTACGTTCTATAAAAGGATTAGATTTGTATATAGAAGATCATGACCTTTTAGAAGGGACTCCCGTTTTAGATATAAAGCCTTACTTGCCTTATGCAGATAGCTTTCCGGATGCTAAGGTAGGATGGATGCAGGAAAAGGTAGAAATAAATGAGATCCATTGGTCAGATAAAGCTTTGCAAGAAGTTGTAATCCTTGAAGATCAAGCAGGGCTCAATCTTCAAGAAAAAATAGAAGCTAGGCTTAAGTTTTTTACTAAGCCCTCTGCTAGTAATCGGGTGAAGCATATAAAGGGGGACATCTATTTACAATCTTATAAGTTTTGGCGGATTGTACTACAAAAAAAACAAGAAGAGCCCATTCTATATGTCTTGACGGTTCTTAAAGCGTGTGATACAACTGATCTTAATATTTTTTTAAAGTCAGGTGAGATATGAGTATGGGTAAAATCTTTAAACGAGGGCTAATCGCTATAGCTCCTCTAGCGTTGACACTAGCTTTAGTATTATGGTTATTTAATACCATGGAAGCTTTATTTAAGCCTCTTATGGAAGCTATTGTGGGTCCTAACTATTTTAAAGGTCTTGGAATATTAGTATCTTTAGTTGTGATTTTTTTGATTGGAGTTGTTATTAACAACTGGGTTTTACAAAAAATCTCAACAGCCTTTGAGTCTCTTTTAAAGAGAATTCCCTTTGTGAAAACTTTATATAATTCCATTGGGGAAATGATGAGCTACTTTCGCTCTAAAGATAATCGTAAGGAAGGGAAAGTTGTTTTAGTAGAAATCAATGGTATGAAGCTTGTAGGAATCATTACAAGAGAAGATTTTCTAGATACGCCAAAGGGTCTTGCTGAAGAAGGGGATATCGCGGTATACCTTCCTATGAGTTATCAGATTGGAGGTTATACTCTTATCCTACCTAAGTCTTGTGTAACAAAGATTCCTATGTCTATGGAAGAGGGAATGCGCTTTGCTGTTACTGCAGGAGTATTAACTCAATCTAAGAAGTAACTTTTTTAGTTTTAATTTATAATTAATTTATGTTGCATAATTAATGTAATTATGGCAAATTAAAATTTAATATTGATTAAAATAGGATGGTTGTTATGGATAAGGAAGTCATTATCATTACAGGTTGCAGTGGACGAATTGGTTTTAAGCTGGCTGAAAGATTTGCAGAGAAGTATCAAGTAGTTGGTTTTGATATTTTCTTAACAGGGCATCTTCCTGGGGTAGAGTTCATTAATGTGGATGTTAGCTCAGATGAAAGTGTAATTGAGGGGATGGATTATGTTCGCAAAAAATATGGGAATAAAATTGCTTCAGTGGTCCATCTAGCTGCATACTATAGCTTTACAGGTGGTAGCTGGAACCATTATCAAAGGATCACTGTAGATGGAACAAAAAGACTTCTAGATAGCCTGAAAAATTTTGAGTGTGGTCAGTTTATTTTTTCTAGTACTATGTTAGTACATGCTCCTTGTAAGCCTGGTCAAAAAATCACAGAAGACTCTCCTGTTATACCTTCTTGGGATTATCCTAAATCTAAGGTGTTAGTAGAGGCTTTAATGCATGAAGTCTCAGATAGAATTCCGACAGTAGCCTTACGGATTGCTGGGGTGTATGATGATCGATGTCATTCAATTCCTCTTTCTAATCAAATTCAAAGGATTTATGAAAATCAGTTAGAAGGGCATGTGTTTGCTGGAGATCTTTCTCATGGAGCTTCTTTTGTCCACATGGATGATGTGATTGATTCGATCGCTCTTTGTGTAGAAAAAAGAAAACAACTTCCTAAGGAATTAGCTTTACTAATCGGAGAGGAAGAGACGATGAGTTATGATGAATTGCAAAGAGAGTTCTCTCGACTTATCTATGGGAAAGAGTGGACTACAATTGCTTTATCAAAGCCATTAGCTAAGATAGGGGCTAAGGTTAAGCAATATATCCCTTTTATTAAAAAGACATTTATTCAACCTTGGATGATTGATTTAGCTGATGATCATTATGAGCTTAGTGTAGCTAGAGCAAGAAAGATGTTAGGCTGGAGTCCTAAAAAACACGTAAAAGATGTTTTGCCTCTTTGGATAGCAGAATTGAAAAAAGAGCCGCTTGCCTGGTATAATGAAAACAAGCTTAAACCTACTGCATGGGTGGCTAAGCAAAAATCATGATAGATAAAGTGAAATATAAAGTAGCCCTATTGCTTTCTGCTTTAGGGTTTTGGTTATTAGTTGCCCCGGTGACCTTTGGATATAAAGAGTCTAAGATGTGGATGTCAGATCCCATTTCAGGGATTGCTCTGATGATAATTGGGTTCCTTGCTTATAAAACAGGGAAGAAAGCTTTTTGCTTATTAGCCATTATTATGGGTTTTTGGTTACAACTAGCTCCTCTTGTCTTTTGGGCTCCAGATGGGATTTCCTATCTTAATGACACCCTAGTTGGGCTTTTGGTCATTGTTTTAGCCTTTTCTTTTCCTGGGATGAGGGGATCAGATCGAGAAGAAGGGGGAGAAACTCCTGAGGGGTGGTCTTTTAATCCTTCTGCTTGGACCCCTAGGTTAATAACGGTATCTTTAGCTATGGTATGTTGGTTTTTAGCAAGATATATGTCAGCCTATCAGTTAGGGTATATTGATCATGTTTATGATCCTTTTTTTGGCCTTGGAACAACAAAAGTGATTACATCAAGTGTAGCGCATATGTGCCCTGTTTCTGATGCGGGATTAGGAGCTCTTGTCTATTCTTTAGAGTTTATCCTGGGTTGGATGGGAAGTAATCGCAGATGGCGTACTATGCCATGGCTTGCAGGTGTTTTCAGTCTTATGGTAGTTCCAGCTGGAGTGACAAGTATTTTGCTAATTGTATCACAGCCAGTTTTAGTAGGGGCTTGGTGTGGGCTTTGTCTTATAACAGCCGCTTGTATGCTTGTTATGGTTTTACTGACTATCCCAGAAATGGTAGCTGTGTTTCAGCTTCTTTACCAAGCTAAAAAGACAGGCAAAGGATTTTGGAAGGTCTTTTGGAAGGGAGATCCTTCAGCCGCTTTTGCTAAAGAAGTGCAGCCTATTGCTAGGAAAGGTTTTTCTGAACTTGGATTTACCTGCCCTTGGAATCTAGTTGTATCTATTCTATTGGGTATATGGCTTATGTGCGCTCCTGTTGTTTTAGGATTAGCGCATCCTGCTGCTGATAGTAATTATATAGTAGGTCCTTTAGTTGTCACTTTTTCTATCATCGCTATGTCAGAGGCAACAAGAGCTTTGCGATTTGTTAATATAGTGCTAGCTATAGTTCTTTTGGCTGCCCCTTATTGGCTTTTGGGCTTCTCTTCTTTAGGGACAATGAACAATCTCATTGTGGGGGCTCTTATAGTGCTTCTATCCTTAAGAAAAGGAAAGATTCTAGAGCAATACGGGAAATAATAAACATCCCTCTTTTTTTAAAGGGGGATGTTTAAATTTTCAAGAAGTAGAGTCTTAAGGTTCAAGGGAGCTTCACTTTCCTCGATGGAGCCTAAAATACTTATCAGATTCCATTTTTCTTAGTATAGAACTGGCTTTGGCAAAGAGAATCCTTTTTTTGGTTATTATCATAAAAAGTGAGCTCTCCTTTCCTATCTGTTGAATAAATTCTTTGCCGTTATGTACTATGAAACTTTTCATCTCTTTTAAGGATCTGGGTTTTTTATGAGTTCAAATATTTCCAAAAATGATACTAGGAGTTGCTTTTCTGTTTTAAGCTGTTTCTGTTGTTTGCGAAGATCAAAAAACACTTTGCAAGTAGATATGAAGGTTGCAGCCACCGCCGCACCCATATTAAGAGAAAATATGATGGTAAATCCTCTAAGAGAAAAACTTTTGGGTGATTCTAAAAAAATTAGCTCTTTTGGCTCTGGTGAATTTGTTAGAAGAAACTGTGAACCTTATGCTGAATCTTCTAATTGATTAAGACATTACAATAAAAAAGGAAAAATGATGAGTGCTGGAATTGCAAGTATACCTTTTGATATTCATTCGAATGAGATGAAGAGCCGTCAGTATCTATTGAGGTAAGCCCTCAAAAAGTTATGGCAACTTAAATTTTTCTGTTGAGATATAATTTTTCTTGAATCATGCTATGGCGGCATGAATCTTGATAAGATTATTTCTACTTTTTCTAAAGATGTTCAGGAATCTCCTTCGATGAAGGGGTTAGT
>CANNLR010000087.1 GCA_947505635.1 Chlamydiota bacterium | reverse complement strand
TAATACACATTTCGCGTAAGTTTTTGCAAGCTTAAATTGTTACGCGAGATCAATATAATATCAATTTCGCGTAACATTTGATCGTGAGTGATATGTAGTGTGCTTATTTATAGCGGCTTGTGATCTATCTCAGGTTAGTCGGATACTTAAGGAATTGGTGAAAAAAGAAAGATTACAACGCGTTGGAGAAGGTGCTGCGCCCCATTACATTTTTTTTGCAAAGCCAACATAGCCCGTTACTAGGGAAGGTGTGAAGGTGAAGCTAAAGGAGGGATCTACCTTGCGGGTCATAAGCATTTTCCAAAAGGCTCTATGGATAAAGTCAGGACGCATCCCTTGCATCATTTCTACTTGTAATTGATTTATTTGACACATGCTTTTAAGTTCTTTAGGGGTGATGAAAAGGGGATAGACGTGCATATTAGGTGGAGCATTTTTTACAAACCATTCTACTCCCTTGATAATGATGAGATAACTTATCCAGTTGCGATTAAATGTATGAAAGAAAAAAAGACCCTCTGGTTTAAGAACTCTTGAGGCTTCTTTGATAACAAGAGCTGGATCATTTACATGTTCTAAAAGGTCCATAGCAGAGATGACGTCAAACGTATTTTCAGCAAAAGGGAGATTTTCTGCCTGAGCCACTTTGTAATCGACACTTTTTGTTATATCAAGTTTTCTTGCAACTTCTAGACTAGAAGAGGATAGATCAATTCCTGAAACAATATGTCCTTCTTTAGCTAGGGGATTTGTAAGTAATCCAGCCCCGCAGCCGATGTCTAAAATCTTGCAGGGGTAAGGTTTATTCTCTTGGATGACTTTTGCAATCCAAGGATTTCTTAAAGTGTTTTCAGCACGCAAAAGAGCAATAGGATGATCTATTGCATGTAGCCAATCATCTTGCAAGGTGTCGTAAAATGCGTTATTTATGATATTTTTTTTTCGTGCCATATAAAGTTCCAGTAGATGATTTGATAAATCATGAAGATGAAGATAAAACCTGTTTGTAAGTAGAGAAAGGTCTTTAAAGTGTGAGCTTGAGAGAGTAAAGAAAGAAGATAAGGCTGAGTAGGTGGGTGCGGATGAAGAGTTGGCCAGATAAGAGCTGCTGCAAGTAGCATGATAGGGTGGTTGACAAACAAAAGAGCGTGGAGCCATTGCTCTTTTGCAGGGCAGTGATGTTTATGTACAAATTCATCTTTAGTGATGAGTAGGCAAGATAGCAAGCTTAAGGCAACAAACCACCAAATGGTTCCTGAGGAAAAGGGAACAAAGAGGATATAGATAAAGCAAGCTAAGACACTCATCGTGTCAAGAGGATGGCCGATTCTTTCCCAAAGAGGAAGACCTCGTTTAACATGAAAGAAAAACTCATCGATCATAATCGCTAGAGCCTGAATGATAAAAGGGATAATAGGTAAATACCAGGGGATCATAGTTCTCCTTTTTTAAATAGAGCGCCGCAGATAGTAAGTCCCGGACCAAAGGCTAAGCTAATAATAAGACTTTTTGCAGGGACGCTAGGATCGTTTACGATTTTTTCCCATATGTGAGGTAAGGTAGCTGAAGACATATTTCCTAAGTTAGAAAGTACTTCTTTACTATGGGATATTTGCTCTTCACTCAATGTTAGTAGTCTGGCTATTTTTTGAATGACCTTAGGCCCGCCTGGATGGATAGCATATAACGCATTGCCAAGTGTCGTATCGGGATCTAGTCCACTTTTTTTTATCAACGTGTGTAAGAATTTTGTGATATGACTGGCTAAGATGGAGGGGATATCTTTTGCTAGTGTCATCTTCATTCCCCAGTCTTCACATATCCAAGACATTGTTAAAGTGGAACCTTCTATGATTTCTTCATGTAAAGATAGTAAGTCTAAAGAAGAGTTTTTTGTAAAAGAATTATTTCCGGGAACAACAGAATATTTAATAAAGCCATCTGCAAAAAGAGTTTGCACAACAAGTTGCTCGGGTTCGTGTAAGAGGGGATTTATATGTAAGGAGCAAAGCTCTGTATGAACAATATCGACTTGGTTGTTAAGTTCTAAAGAGTCTTTCAAAAATCCTTTAGCGATTCGTATGGCAGGTATAGAAGCGTAGCATCCCATATGATAGGCATGAGTTACGCCTGTCTGACTTCCGAAATTTCTTTTAGATACAAGTTTTTGGGCAGCACTTGGAGCTACATATCCTGTGCAAGAGACGTGGATAAGATGGGAGGGAGGGACGCTTTCTTCTTTATAAAAATCTTCAAGGGCTTTTGAAGCTTCCAAATCGAAGTAATGAGACCTTTCTTTAAAGTTCATCCCTTCAGCTTGAGTCCAATCCCTATCTAGATCTAAGTAATTAAGAGCTTGGACAGCTCTTTTTTGTATTTTATTTTCACCAAGTCCTAAGCTAAATAAATGCTCTTGAATGCTTTTTTGGAATTGTAAAGAGTCTTCGCTTGATGGGGATCTTTTTTGTTTTAAATCTTCAGCCTTTGTATGCGCTTTTGCCAGCCAACGCAAGATCTCTTCTTGGGGCTTTTCATTTTGGGGACGGATAACAGAAAAATTAATAAGAGAAGTCGTCACTAAAAGCACCTAGAAAAAAGGAAGGATCTTGTACTCTACCAAAATTGTTCTTTTTTTCGCATATTTAAGCGCTTTATATAATTTGTTTGTGTGATATTGTGATTTTTTTTTTAAAAAAGATGGGTGTTTGCTATGCGTCGTATAAGTCAAGTTCTACAGTCTACAATTTTATCATGTTTTTTCTGTGCTTCCGGTTTTTCGAATGTAAATAAGGCTTCTGATCTGCTGATAGGTAGTGGTATGACAGATGCAGAAGAGGCTCAGGTGATTTCTAAAGATGTAACGGTAAGTAAACTTATAAGGCAAGCAAGCGCAGATTATGGATTGATCTTAAAGCAGTATCAAAGCGGCTCTTTGCCCTGGGATCAATTACAGATAGCTCATGACAAAATCTTCATTGATTTGACCTCTGCAGTTAAAGAACAGATAGAAAGCTCGCAAGGAGAAATTCATGTGATCGCAAGCGATTATGATGAAGATCATGAAGTAGCTTTTGATCAGCATGTTCAATTGCTCTTAGGGTTAGCTCAGCAAAATCTTGGGATTTTGGCAAGTCAAGTATTTATGCCACCTCTTCCTGCAAAAGATTTAACTTACCCAAACCTAATAGAAGGAGGGGATATTCCCTCTTCTGATAATTGGGAACTGACTGCAGGGTCAGGTACTTTAGTTAATGGACAGATCATTACCCAAAATCCAAATGGAGCCTCCTTTAGTCAGACGATTACAACTGTGCCAGGCAACTGGTATTTGATTTCTGGAAATATTAATGGGGCAAATGAAGGAAAAGACAAATATGGTAATGAAAATGTCTATAGTGGAACGATCAGCGCTATTCATGCCAATAAAGATTTTATAGAGGCTTCGGATGAACTTGACGAAGGGAGCTTGCATCGTCGTTATTTTTGGGTCCAAGCAAATGATACATCAATGACGATCTCTTTAACGGGCGCTGGAGCTATCAACACTGACGAAGGACCTTTTTTTCAAAATATAAGTGTCAGAGACCTTAATATAGATTGTAGTACGGAAGCAGGACAAGAACAAGCGATGGCTTTAGCGCAAATCATCATTCCTCCAGTTTTGACAACAGGTTCTCAAGAAGTTGGCTGGTACTCTCAAATAGAAAATAATTTAGCAATGGGAGACAATCTTATTGATGGTTCCATTTCCATTATGAAAAATATTGATATGTCTGCACTTGGAAATGCAGGGCATCCTTACTGGTATTTTGGCAAAGAAAATGAGAATCCTGTTGATAAAGATATTAAGATCATTAATGGGGTAAATGATATTCATGGTCTATTTTTGCCAGCTCTTGCTGATGCGACAACAAATGGTCCTGTGCCGATTCCTAGGGCAGACTACACTGTTATTTGTGATGTGTATGTCCCTGAAGATGGAGAGGGTAGTGTGAGAATTTCATTTTGCGGAACAAATTTAAATGATGGGTCTCAAATTGAAAAGTTCTATCAAGATTATTCTAGTCTGCCAGTTGGGATGAATACGATAACTTTACAAGTTCTTGCCTCCCTATTTCCAGAGAGTGGAGTATTTTTTCGTCCTGCGATAACATTTGAAAATACCGGCACCTCTTCCCTCAATATTTATAATATCAAACTGGCTCCAAATACAAACGAGGTATATGCAAAGATTAATAGCATCAACCCGTATAACCCAGATCGGTCTTGGTATGATTTAAAGGGATGCAATCAGATCTATGATTTCACAAGTGGAGATATCAACTTTGATTGGGGTATTGCTTTAACAGGAAATACGATGTTTTCTGCAAATGTAAAAGATGTAACCCTTATGGATTCGGGTATTTTGCTAAGCAGTCATAGCGTAGATCCAAACCATTATGATGGGGGTGGGGTGCAGTCGACACAGATGATTGATCCCATGAGGGATTTTAGTGTTGCAGTTACCTTTATAGCAAAGAGTAATGATCCTGGATATGAGCCTACAGTTGCCGTTTGGACCTACGGGGAATCTCAAAGAGGCCCAGATGCTCCTCTTTCTCATCGCAACGGCTCAGGCTCTGATCCCATTACGGAATTTGATTGTGAAATGGGGTCTGATCCGGGTAAGGGACAAGCTCTTGCTGATCCAGGTAAAATGTATATGCGTCCAGGGTCTTATATCGGATATGAGGCGGGGGGACATAGTGAAGTTCTCTCAGAAGATACCCTGTGGCCTTTAATGCCAAACTTTTGGCAAAAAAATGCTACAGGAGCGTACGATCACTATAATTTGACTATGTCAGGGAACTGGGTTAACGGGCATCTTTTGCTAACACGCTCCATCGAAGATGCGGATACAAAAGTAACAACAGAGCTTGGCACACAAGATCTTGGGCAAGGTCCATTTAGTCCGATGTATATCAAAATTGCCTTAGAAAATCCCGATTGGAATGCGAAGAGTCACACTGTAGGACAAGCATCGCTTGTCATCCAACAGATCTTAGTCATTCAAGGGGCAGATATCCCTGAAAATATAAGCCATAAGATCCCTTTTTCTGACATGGATTATATGTGGTTTACCCCAGGAGGTGGAGGTGGGCTATCTTATACTCCGTTTTGTCCTCGTAACCTTTATAAGAAGTTGAATTGAGGGAGGCTTTTAAAAGAAGAAGCCCTCTAAGCTAAAGTTAGGGGCTTCTTTGAGAATTTCTATTCCTTATTTTCTATTTCAGGAGATACCCTGCCAAGGTATTGAGGTAACTCTAATCCTGCCATAGAAGCAATGTCTTGAAGAGCGGGTAAGGACTTGACAAATTGACTGATAAAATTGGAAGTAGAAGATCCTTTAGAAGGGTCTCCACCATTGCCACTATCCCAAACTGTGATCTTATCAATTTTGATGTTTTTGATAGCTTCTGCTTGTACTTTAACGATCTCTTCTAACTTCTCGATGAGCAACATAGTAGAGGCACTCTTAGCATCATGACCGCAAGCTTCTATCAGTTGTTTATATCCTTTTGCCTTAGCATCAAGTGTTCTTTGAATCCCTTCAGCTTCTGCTTGTCTTATGGCTAGGATGGCTTCAGCCTCTCCTCGAGCAATTAAGACTTTTCTTTGCGCTTCTGCTTCTGCTTCAATTTGGATTTTTCTTTTTTGAATCTCTTGAGGAACGATTTGCTCTGTTTCTAAAAGTTGTAGTTGAGCTAAGGCTCTTGCTTTTTGAATATCAGCTTCTGCATGTTGCTTAGCTACTTGGCTACGACGAGCACCTTCTGCTTCTTTTTCAGCTAGGGTAGCGTTGGTGAGAGCTATATGGGCTTTAGAGTCGTTTTCTCCTAAGACAGCTTCTGCATGGAAAGCGGCAACGGAGATACGACGATCTCTTTCAGCTAAGGCCTTTCCAATGTCTCCTTGTTTTTCTTGTTCAGCAACATCGATCTTTGCTTGATTGACAGCTGTTGCAGAGGCTTTCTTCCCAATGCTCTCTATATATTCTGATTCATCTGTAATATCAGTAATGTTTACGTTAAGGAGGGTAAGTCCGATTTTATGCAGTTCTGGTTCGATGTTTTTCTTGATAGACTCTAAAAAACGTTCTCTATCTTGGTTGATTTCTTCAATTCGTAAGGAAGCTACTGTTAAACGGAGTTGTCCTACAATGATCTCTGTTGCCATCGACTCGATCCCTTTATGATCTAAGTCAAGAAGTCGAACAGCTGCGTTATTCATAACATCGGGAGTAACTCCTACAGCGACAGTGAATGTGCTTGGAACGTTAACGCGGATGTTTTGGTGAGAAAGAGCCCCTTTTAAAGGGATATGGATATTGCGTGGTGTTAAATCCAAAAAGGCACAGCCTTGGATTAAAGGCCAAACAAACGTTCCTCCTCCATGATAACATTGGACCGTCTTGCTGCCAGAGACCCGTCCATAGACAACAAGGATTTTGTTAGAAGCGCATCTTCGATAGAGTTTAGCAAGGAAGAATAAGATAGAAAATAAGAATAAAAGGAACAGTAAAATAGTAGAACTTAAATAGGAAAAATCCATAAGTACCTAGGGGATGGGAGCGACAAGAACAGTTTTCTCGTCGATCTTTTTTATAATTCGAATAGATGTAAAAGAATCTAAGTCTTCAGGATGAAGGCTAGATGCATCTATTTCATGAGTGAAATTGTTAAGGGATAGGGAAATTTTTCCAATGCCATCTTTAGAAATGCGTTGGTAAACAGTTGCTTCTTTCCCTACAGCGTTGGCTAGATCAAATACCGTGCCGGGGCTGTGGAGTTTTTTAGCTCCTTTAAAAATAAGTCCTGTAAGAAATAAAGTTAGGATTCCACCTATAAGAGAAAGAACAATAGAAGAAGATCTAGGTAGAGTAAATTCTTTTTGACAGGTTAGTCCGACCCATCCAAACATCATCAAAAATCCTGTGACAGCTTGTTTAGAGAGCCATTTAAAATTGCCTCCATCGGAATCGTCAGAGCCATCTAAGTTGCCACAAAGAAGAGTAATCACAAACTGAATGATAAAAAGTCCGGATCCTAAAAGAGCAAAGAACCAAAAAAAAGAATTTCCTTCTAAAAGAGTCTGAATTTTTTCTAAGAACATATTTTTTTAAAGATAAAAATCTCTCTCCATTTGTCTTTCTTGTTTCTGAATAAGATTGCGAAGAACTCCTAAAGCTTGAGGCCCTTGGAGATTTTCAGCTAAAGTTTTATTAGCTGAAATGTTTTTTTGCATTTTTTTACATTCTTTAGACATAGAAGTTTCCATCTGGTCTAGAGTGCCTCTAAAGTACTTTTGTAGAGTGAAATATTTAGGTTCCATAAAGATGTTAGCCATATTTTTTCTCACAGCCTCTATTTGCTCTTGAAGAATTTTATTATAATGGTTGAGTTGATCAGGGTTAGGTGCTATTTGCTTTGCATCCGATTTTTTTAACCACTGGATTTCTAACAAGAGAAGAGTTTGTAGATCGTTTTCTTCATAAGCTAACGTCAGCTGTTTCATGAGCACTGCTTTTTCAGCTTTTTGTGTTGGATCTATTTCCAAGTCGGGATGAAAAGCTTTAGCTAGTTGTTTGTATAAAGAGTTAATCCCTTTTTTTTGTAGATTT
>CANNLR010000086.1 GCA_947505635.1 Chlamydiota bacterium | reverse complement strand
TATTTTTCATCTATGAGATAAGCAGAAAATTATGGGAAAAAGAGGAATGAGCGTAGGATGCTTTCTAAGAATTCAGACACTTAAATATTCATTTGATGCTTGTGGGTAACGACAAGCTTGCCAAGAGCTAACAATGTTTTTGTACGATCTTGATATCCGAGGATATCATTGCTGTTTTTTTCCACTTGATCGATAAAGCGCTTAGAAATCTCCGAGTCATTAACGCCGGCTACATCATCAATACGTATGCCTCCAGGTTGATTAAAAGGAGTCTTAAGCTTTTCGTATAATGTCGCGCCGAAAGGAACAACGGAAAGCATTTCATCAGGCGTAAGACTCGGCACAATATTAGCGGTTGTAGTATGCATGTCTTTAAATATAATACCCTCGGAACTTAAATCTCTCGACTCATTAAATGTCACCTGAAGCAATCGCATCATTTCCTTATTGCGTGGGATGACTGCAATAATTTCATCTGGAGTAAGACTAAGCACAATATTAGCAGTTGTTGTATCCGCAATAGACTTATTTTTTTCACAGATGGTGATACGCACTGGCTTTTCATTTTTGACAGATTCACAATAGACATGATGAGCATGGAGAGCACCTGCAATGCCGCCTCCAATAATCGTCACTTCATCGCATGATTCAACCATCGAATTAGCATGTAACAATGCACCGTTTAAGCTCACACATAACGTTAACAAATGTAACACCGAAATAAAGCTCTTTCTCATCTTACGAACCTTTTTTAAATTATTATCGGTGAGGACCTTTGATTTTTAGGCAAATGACTTCGAAACATACCACCCCTTAGCCTTAAAAGCAATTACAATGGCGTCACTTTATTCCCAAGGAGCTGGAGAAAAATCATCTATTTCAACAAATGCAGCTCTCTCTCCTTTAGTCCTTGACTGATGCATACGCACCTAAAACGATGACAAAGGGTACTTTCTCTTGGAAAGTTAAGAACGGAAGACTCAGGATATATGGCAAATGAATTCATAATGAGAAACCTAAACAGAAATGGTGGCCAGAACTGGAATCGAACCAGCGACACAAGGATTTTCAGTCCTCTGCTCTACCGACTGAGCTATCCGGCCACACATAAGAATATATTAAGTTCTAAACAATAGAGCTATGTGGTTTTTTTTACAAGCTATTTTGAAGAAAAAGAGCTTTTTTTTCCCTGTCTTTGCAAAAAGGACATGTCCTTAACAATATTCAATACTTCATTCAGCTGAAGATCTTCTAAACCAAAATGCAATGCCCCCCCTTCTTGCAATTCTGCCAAGGAAGGCTTACTTTGTAAAACTTCTAAAAAAGCTAAAAAATCCTTATCATTACTCAATCGATACTCACTGTTCTTTTTCAAAAGAGGCAGCATCCCGGTCCAGCATGAAAGTTTTTTTTGTAAATTAGGAAAATAGTTCTTATGGAACCAAGAAAGATTACGTTCGTCAATATCTGCGCAAGAATCCAAGAAAGCTGAAGGGACTTGATCGTTTTTTAAAGCATAAAGCAAATATTTCTCCCCTATATTAAAAGGAGCATACTTTGTCGGGACTATAACATCTGCCTTCACTCCTTCAATTTGCGTGGACCTTCCGGATACAGTATAATACTTACCTATCGTCACCTTAAAATAGCTAGAAGCTTTTTCTTCTGTTACCGTTTGATACTGAATAGATCCTTTCCCGTATGTCCTATGATCTCCAACAATCAAAGCAATCCCATAATCTTGTAAAGCTTGCGTAACAATTTCTGTAGCAGAAGCAGATAATTTTGATGTCAAAAAAACAAGAGGACCTTGATAGAAGATTTGTCCATTAATATCTCGTAAATATTGTATTTGATCTTGTGCGTACTTTGATATTACAACAACGCCGCTCGACATAAATAGGCTTGCTACTTTAACCGCCTGGCTTAAAAAGCCACCTGTATTATTTCTAACGTCCACGACAAGCCCTAAAAGGTTTCCCTGCTTTTTTAACTCTCTTAAAGCTATCTTCATATCCTTTTCAGCGCTAATTCCATCTGAATTTTCATAAAATGAAGGCAAAGACATCACCCCTATAATCCCATCCGCATAAGGGACCGAACCGTAGTGCAATCTTTCCTCATCGAGCACAATCTTTTCCCTTGTGAGCTCCACAACAACTGTCTCCCCTGTTTTTTTAAAAAAAGTAAGAGATACTCGTCCTCCTTTATTTCCTTTCAACCAGGCCATCGCTTCTTGATAAGGCACATCTCCAACGGGACGTCTATTTACAGCAATAAGGATGTCCCCCACTTCAATTTGCTCACTTTTCCCTGCAGGACCTGTTTGCACAATACTTTTTACAGCAATTCCTCGGATCCCCTCTCTAAATACAATACCCACCCCTTCAAATTGCTTTTCTAAATTCATACGAAGCTCTTGAGCTTCTTCTGGGGTAAAAAAGCAAGTATGGGCATCTAAACTTTTAGCAAAAGCTTTCACAATATGCATTGATAAAAAGCGTCCCTTATCAAGGGCTAAATACTCCTCTTCCGTTTTCTTAATTCTTTTCTCTAAAAGAACTACAATCTTTTTTCTATCTTCCAAAGAGACTTCAGCCAAGCTTTCTTGTTTTTTTTCTACTTCAATTAAAGAAGAAATAAATTGTTTAATGTTTTCTGCTAAAGCTATTGAGTTTTTAGGAAAAGATGAACTTATCTGCTTAACATCCAGCTTTATACTTCCTTTTTCTATGAATTCCTTTTCTATTTCTTCTCTATAGCCCCTAGCCCGTAAAATGGCAGTTCCTATAGAAGCCCCCATTTTTTCATAAGCAGAATACTCGCTCATCTGATGATCTAAAGTTACCTTTTGTAGACAACTTTCCTTCATATCACTAAATTCAGTTACTTCAGACTGAAGCAAATATATTTTATATGGATCGAATTGGTCAAAAAATAACTTAAAGCTTCTTTTGGCCAAAAGAGGCGAAAACTGCTTATACTCGACATGGTAGGTAAGCATTTCTTCAATAGAGTAGTGTGTATTTTTTTTAAAAGGAGGCGATAGATTATCTGAAAAGCCTAACTGAGAACACTCTAAAAAAAATATCGAAAAAAATAAAAATATAAATCGTCTATTCATAGCCATCTTTGCATCCATTTAAGTATTCTTCCTTATCAAGTTAACGATAATAAAACTCCAGAATTTTATACAAACTAATGGACCTGGAGAAAAACTGAGGAATGGAAATGAGAAATACTTTTGCAAATAATTCTACAAGCCGGTTATAGTTTCTTCTATCGTATGAATTAAAAAAGATTTTTCAAGGAGAAAAGGTTACGATGCCTACAATCAATCAACTCGTTCGAAAGGGCCGCATCAATAAAATGCGCCAAAAAAAATCCCCAGCTCTCCAGAGATGTCCTCAGAAGAGAGGGGTTTGCCTTCAAGTAAAAACAAAAACTCCAAAGAAACCTAACTCAGCTCTACGAAAAGTAGCTTGGGTTCGTCTTTCTAATGGGCAAGAAGTTATTGCCTACATTGGAGGAGAAGGTCATAATTTACAAGAACATAGCATTGTACTCGTCCGTGGTGGAAGAGTAAAAGACCTTCCTGGTGTGAGATATCACATCGTCCGAGGGGCTCTTGACTGTGCTGCTGTAAAAGACAGAAAAAAATCCAGATCCAAATATGGGGCAAAACGTCCTAAGTAATATTAGGATACCTTTCTTATATTTAAGGCATCCTGATCCGCGATTGTTCCTGCAACGTTGCAGAAATAATCACGGATCGGCTTATTTCATTTTATTGGAATCAAGCCAAGTAAATAACTTTGGGTCACAAAGAACGTAGAATTTTTTAGGAGATTATATAAAATGTCTAGAAGAAGACGCGCTATAAAGCGAGAAATAGATCCAGATCCAGTGTATAACAGCCTTGTTTTATCTAAATTTATCAATAAAGTCATGTACAGCGGCAAAAAGTCTACTGCCCGCAAAATCGTATATGATGCTCTTGAAAAATTGGCTAAACGAGTAAAAGCAGATAATCCTTTAGTTGCCTTTGAACAGGCGCTTGAGAACGCAAAACCTTCCTTAGAAGTTAAATCCAGAAGAATCGGGGGAGCTACCTACCAAGTCCCTATTGAAATCCCTACAGACAGAAGAATCTCCATGGCTATGAAATGGATTATTGATTTTTCTAGAGCAAAAGCAGGGCGTTCCATGGAAGATGGCCTTTCTGCAGAGCTTGCTGATTGTTTTCTAAGCCAAGGTTCTACCATTAAGAAGAAAGATGATACTCATAGAATGGCAGAAGCGAACCGAGCCTTTGCTCATTATAAATGGTAAAACAAGGATAGTAAAATCGCATGAGCAAAAGAGCTGAAACTGATAAGTTAGAAGACGTGCGCAATATCGGCATCATGGCCCATATTGATGCAGGTAAAACAACAACAACAGAGCGTATTTTATATTACTCTGGGAAAGTTCATCGCATTGGAGAAGTTCATGAAGGCGCTGCCACTATGGACTTTATGGAACAAGAAAAAGAACGAGGTATTACAATTACTTCTGCCTCTACTGTCGTATATTGGGATAATCATAAATTTAACATTATTGATACTCCAGGACACGTAGACTTCACCATTGAAGTAGAACGTTCTTTACGCGTATTAGATGGAGCCGTCGCTGTATTTGATGCTGTTGCAGGTGTTCAACCTCAATCAGAGACAGTTTGGAGACAAGCTGATAAATACAAAGTTCCTCGTATTGCTTTTGTCAATAAAATGGACCGAACTGGTGCAGACTTCTTTAACGCCATTCAGACAATGAAGGACAAACTAGGAGCAAATGCTGTTCCTGTTCATTGCCCTATCGGAGCTGAATCTGGTTTTAAAGGAATGGTCGATCTAATCAGTATGAAAGCATTCCTGTTCTTAGATGAAACTATGGGTGCTAAATACGAAATAGAAGAAGTCCCTGCTGACCTTTTAGAACTTTGTACAAAATTGAGAGCTGATCTACTAGAAGAAGTTGCAACAGCTGATGACTCTGATGAAGAATTCATGACAAAAGTACTTGAAAATCCAGCCTCTATTACAGAAGAAGAAATTCATAAAGCAATCCGTAAAGGGGTTATCGCTGGAAAGATAAATCCAGTTCTTTGTGGAACAGCTTTTAAAAATAAAGGGATCCAACCTTTATTAGATGCTGTTGTCAGATGGATGCCTTCTCCTATTGACAGAGGAATCATCAAAGGGATTAACATCTCTAATGATGAGCCTATGGAAATTCGTCCGGCAGATGATAGTCCTCTTGCTGCTTTAGCTTTTAAAATCACATCCGATCCTTATGTAGGAAGATTGACTTTCGTAAGAGTCTATGCAGGAACTTTATGCAAAGGCACAAACCTAATCAACACAACGAAAGACAAAAAAGAAAGAGTCTCTCGCTTGTTAGAGATGCATGCAAACCAAAGAAAAGATCGTGATGCCTTCTTTACAGGGGACATTGCCGCTTGTATTGGATTAAAATACACAAGTACAGGGGACACCCTTTGCTCAGAAGACAATCCTTTACTTTTAGAAAAAATGGACTTTCCAGATCCAGTTATCTCTATGGCTATCGAGCCTAAGTCAAAAGCTGATCGAGAAAAGCTATCTATCGCTTTAGGATCTCTTTCTGAAGAAGACCCAACCTTCCGCGTACAGACTAACGAAGAAACAGGTCAAACAATTATTTCAGGAATGGGAGAACTCCATCTTGAGATTTTAAAAGATCGTATGTTTAGAGAGTTTGCTGTTGAAGCTAACGTCGGGAAACCAGAAGTTGCTTACAAAGAAACTATAACAACTCCTGCTTCTATAGAAACAAAATACGTCAAGCAATCAGGCGGCCGTGGTCAATACGCTCACGTCTGTCTTGAAATTGAACCTAATGAAATGGGCAAGGGTAACGAAGTTGTCAGCAAGGTTGTAGGGGGATCTATTCCTAAAGAATACATCAATCCTATTATCAAAGGGATCGAAGAGGGCATTGCCTCTGGAGTCCTCGCAGGATATCCTCTTGTTGACCTTAAAGTTGCTATTACTTACGGATCTTACCATGAGGTTGATTCTAGTGAAATGGCCTTTAAGATTTGTGGTTCTATGGCTCTTAAGGAAGGAGCAAGAAAAGGCAAGCCTGTATTGCTAGAGCCTATTATGAAAGTCGAAGTGACAACTCCTGATCAATTCATGGGAGATGTTATCGGCGACATTAATAGACGTCGTGGAAAAATTATGAGCCAATCCGCTCAAAAAGGGATTGTCCTTGTTTTGGCAGAAGTGCCCTTAAGTGAAATGTTTGGATACTCCACACAGCTTCGTTCTCTTTCGTCAGGTCGAGCGACTTATACGATGGAACCTTGTCACTTTGAGAAAGTACCTTCTAAGATACAAGAAGAAATTTTAAAGAAATAACCCCTTTTTAAGGAAATAGTTTATGAGCAAAGTAAAACAAAAAAAAATTAGAATCCGATTGAAGGGGTACGATCAAAGAGTTCTCGATCGATCCATTCAAGATATTGTAGAAACAGCAAAAAGAACAGGAGCCCGCATTGTGGGACCTATTCCTCTTCCTACAAAAAGAGAAATTTATACGGTTTTAAGATCTCCTCACGTAGATAAAAAATCTCGTGAACAGTTCGAAATCCGTACGCATATTCGTATGCTCGACATCCTAAACCCAACACCGGACACAATTGACAAGCTCAAAGTGCTCCCTGTTGCAGCAGGCGTTGACATCAAAATCAAAGTTGCTTAATGCGACAAAAGGGCAGGTCGAAAGATCTGCCCTTTTTTTATTTAGAAATACTTCTTTTTCTAGATGTTGAAAATTTTCTTTTAACATCACATCACCTGCACTCAAATCCAAAGCATTCTCATCTATTTTTTCAAAACCTTAGATCTACGAAGATGCCTCTCAAGAAAAGCATAACACTCAATTAGACACTCTTCTTAAGAACTTGCGAAATCGGCTCTAACCGATACCCAAATTGCCACTGACTGAGAATTTCACCTTGATCTTCCTGTGACCTCCCGGTATTAGGTAACTTCTCTATCATCTTCTTTTGTAAATCAGATTTATTTCCAATAAATACACCCGGATTATCTTGTAAAATTTTTGTATTCTCAGGGTTCAACTTATAACGTGTAGGGCCTCCTACTTCTCCTAACTTTCCGATAAATTGCAAATAAGAAGGCTCTATAATGATTGGATCACTAGTCTCAAGATCGTCATAAATGGATTCTTTAGAAATCTTTTCACAGGGTCTAGTTAACTGAATCCACGCATGTCGATTTCCTTCCGAAGTAGCATATTGCACTTCATAAGGTTCCCCACAAAATATAATCTCATCTCTATCATTTGTAAAACCTTCTTTCCTTAAGTATAAACAGGTTATTTCACAAGCTATTTTACAACTTCCATTTCTAAATTGATCAACAGTTAAATCCTTAGAGACTCCTCCATCTTGTTTATAAGAAGATAAAACTCTGGTAATCTCCTCATCAATTTCTTTTTGCAGTAGCTCCATAAGCACCTGCGTTCCATCAGACTTCGTTACAAATTTATTTATTGTTTGTAGCCTTTTCTGAGAAGAAGAACTAGTCATTACGCCTGAAGAACCATCTTTTATTTCAACCGGAATGGCACTAGCAGATGGCC
>CANNLR010000085.1 GCA_947505635.1 Chlamydiota bacterium | reverse complement strand
ACAAAATCGATGCCTTGACTCAATTTTCTAATAATCAGCTTTTTTGTCAGAAATTCTTGAATGTGGGTTTGTTATGAATGCTATTTCAAATCTACTGCGCTGTAAGGCTTTAGTCCTGGAGAATTGCCTCATGGAACCGATCTATATTACGAATGCCACAATCATATAATTTCGTCGTTTTAGAGGGGTAACTATTTCCAAAATGGAAACAGTTCGAATTTTTGCTCTAATTTTCTGAGCCTTATTTAAGATGAGATTTACTCTAGAAGAAAAATCGAATAAAGATTACTCTGGAAAATTAAGTTTTTACCCCTTTTTTTATGAAAACATTTTTTTTCTTTTTTTGTTGGTGTTTAGCTCTTTTTGGAGATGAAGTAAAACCTTCTTCTTCAGAAAAACTATTTCCTCCTATTTCTTTAGGGGATCATCCTATTGCGGGTTATATAAGCCTTTCTAAAGATCAACCAATTGATAACACAACCTATCTTTATATAAAGTATGCATTTGAAGAATTTCGCAAGCAAAAAGTAGCTTTTGTTCTTTTAGATCTAGACTCTCCGGGAGGGGAGGTTTTTTCAGCTCTTCGTATTGTAGAAGAACTGCGAAAGATGGATGAAGAGCATAAGATATCTGTTGTAGCCTTAGTAGATGATTGGGCTCTTTCAGCGGGAGCCTTATTAGCGTACTCTTGTCGTTTTATCGGAGCTACCTCTTTGGCTAGTATGGGGGCTGCTGAACCTGTTATGGTTTCTTCAGACGGTTCTATGCAGACAGCTTCTGAAAAGATGATTTCAGCACTTAGGGTGGAATTTGCTAAAACAGCATCATTATACGGAAGAAATCCATTGATTGCAGAAGCCATGGTCGATAAAGATAAGGTTTTAGTGATCCGAAAAGGGGAAATCCTTTCTTTGTTAGAAGATAGCCAGATTCTCCCAGAAGATCAGATTATTACAACTAAAGGGAAACTTCTTACTTTAGATGCTAAGCAAATGATTGATTTTTCTGTAGCGGATTTTATGGTTCCCTCAGGAGGCGTTTTATCAGGTCAAAAGACCTTAGAAGAAGAGCCATTTTTTGCAAAATCGATTCAATGGATCTCTTATTCTAACTGGAAAATTGCTTTTTTTTCTTTTTTGAGTCATCCCCTTGTCTCTTCTATATTAATGCTAGGGATGATGATAGGTCTGTATGGAGAAGTACAAAACCCAGGATGGGGATTTTCGGCTATTTTAGGGATTTTTTGCCTATTTTTTATTGTTCTTTCTACATTTGCAACGCAGCTTGTTGGCTCTTTAGAGATCATTATTCTTTTAGTAGGGCTTCTTTTACTCTTTGTAGATCTTATTTTTATAGGGTTCGGATTTTTAGGGGGATTTGGCTTGTTATTGTTTTTTGGAGGGCTTATCGCTATGCTTCTCCCTTCTTTACAAGGAGAGAGTTTTTCTTTAGATCCTACGAATTGGGGCATTATTCTTTCTGAATGGGCTTATCGACTCAGCGTTTTTCTAGCGGTTGTGTTTTTAGGGTTGATTCTTTGCTTAGTACTAAGTCGATTTATGTGGAGGAAAAGCATTTTCGCAAAAAAACTCATCCTTAAGCAGGCTAAAGAAGAAAAAAAAGAAGTTGAATATAGACCGAAAAAAGGGACAGAAGGAGAAGCTTTTTCAGCTCTTCGTCCTTTTGGGAAAGTACTGATAGAAGGGAAACTATATGAGGCGGAGACAGAAGGAGAAATGATTTATCAGTCTTCCAAAATTATGGTATTAGATTCTTCAAAACGGATATTACTAGTAAAGGAGAAGGTGTGATTATAGCATTGATACTGGGTCTTATAGGACTTTTATGTTTTTATGTAGAATTTTTTGTTCCTGGAGGAATCTTAGCTATTACAGGATTCATGATTTTAACAGGGAGTTCTGTTGTCTTTTTTCTTAAGACAGACTCCGTAGGATTTGGGTTTGCCTATGTACTGTTTTTGTTAGCAGCGTCTATTTTTGTTTGTTATATGGCTATAAAGCATGTTCAAAAATCGGGGAAAAGAAATTCATTTTTTTTGCAAAAGAGCCAAGAAGGATTTAGTGTAGAAAAAATCGAAGAGAACCTTGTAGGGAAAACAGGGGTTGTTTGTACTGAATTAAAGCCATCAGGCCATGTCCGTATTGAAGAAAAACTCTACCAAGCCACCTCTCAAGGACCTTATATTGCAAAAGGAAGTGCTATAGAGGTGATTGAGATGAAGGGTTCTCACATTATCGTTACATCTAAAAAGGAATAATTTATGAATATGATCTATGCGGAAGCAGATTTGGGTTTTAGTTTTTCGTTGATAATGTTTGTGTTAATTTTAATTGCTATCATCATTTTGTCTATTTTAGGTAGATTTGTTAGTCTTTGGTTTCAGGCTTTTGTTTCAGGAACGCCTATTTCGATTTTCAACATTATTGGAATGAGCTTAAGGAAGATCCCTTCTCGAATTATTGTTACAGCCTATATTAATTCTCATAAAGCAGGGTTAAAAGATGTGACTGTTGCTGACCTAGAAACTCACGTACTTGCTGGAGGAAATGTATTAAATGTTGTAAGGGCTCTTATTGTAGCTGATAAAGCAAATATCCCTCTTAGTTGGAGACAGGCCACTGCGATCGATTTAGCAGGTCGAGACATTTTATTAGCCGTGAGAACTTCTGTAAATCCTAAGGTTATTGACTGCCCTGATAAGGCTTATGGTGAGTATATTACGGCGATGGCAAAGGATGGAATTCAGCTAAAGACAAGAGCCAGGGTGACAGTTCGCACAAACTTACAACAACTTGTAGGGGGGGCAACAGAAGAGACTATTATAGCAAGAGTTGGAGAGGGGATTGTTAATGCCATCGGCTCTGCAACACATTCAGATGTTTTAGAATCTCCTCAAAACATCTCTAAACTTGTGTTGGGAAGAGGCTTAGATGCTCAAACTGCTTTTGAAATCTTATCTATCGATATTGCAGATATTACAGTTGGAGAAAATATTGGAGCTCGTTTAAAAGCTGATAAAGCAGAATCTGATAAAATTATTGCTCAGGCAAAAGCTGAAGAAAGAAGAGCTATGGCAGTTGCTATGGAACAAGAAAATATAGCCAAAGTAACTGACATGAGAGCAAAGGTTGTAGAAGCTGAGGCGCAAATTCCTCTTGCTATTGCCAAGGCTTTTGAAAAAGGAAATTTAGGTGTTTTTGACTACTATAAACTTAAAAACATTCAATCGGATACCGACATGAGAAAGTCTATATCTGAAGGCACAGAAGAGGAAAGCTAATCATGGGGGATATCATAGTTTTTCTTTTTTTTGGTCTTGTTTTTTTTGTGATCCTTTTCTTAAAAGGAAAAATTAAGCAAAAGGAAATAGAAGGTTTAGAAAAAAAGAGGGGAGAAGTTCCCCTTTCTCCCTCCCTTCCCCCGAGACGTCAAAAAGTTCAGTCCCATTTGTTAAGAGCTCAGGCTCCTTCTTATGAAGTAGAAGAAAAGAAGAAATTTTCTTTCCTTTCAAAGGGATGGAATAAAAAAGCCTCTCTTAAGCAAGCTTTTATTCTTTCTGAAATTTTGAAAAGAAAAGATGAGTTCTAGACTTTTTTTTCTCAATATGAGAATAAGGTTTTAAAAGACAACCAAAAAGAGGGTTTAATGAAAGCAAAGAAAAAATGGGGCATTTTGATGCTCATAGTGGGGATTATTCTTCTGTCGAGTTCTTTTTATATCAAAACTCAGGTGGAAGCAGGACAAGAAAAAGTTGCAAATGTTGAAAGTCAAACAAATCTAGGAGATGAGCTGCTATCTCTTACTCCAGCTACTAAAGAAATAGGTAAGGGACTTACAGGTTCTATCAAAGATAAGATCAGTGAAGGAAAAGATCAAATAGAGTTTTATACAGCTATTGCAAAATGGTTGGAAATCGGCGGAGTTCTTCTAGTCGTTTTGGGTATGAGTAGTATTTTTCTCGGGAAAAAAAACTAGATCTTAGTTTTTTTTAGAAAATCACATAATCAGGGACAGCTTCAGCTGTCCCTGATTATGATTTAAAGTAGAAAGGTAATTGCTGTGAGAATGCCAAACAGAACACCTACTGCGTTGCATAGAATAATGGGCCAATCTTTTTTTTGTTTAAGAGCTCCATACAATATCCAAAAAATACAGTTTATCGTTGTGATAGCAGGTAAGATAAAAGAGCCTTTATTTCCTTCCAAATTCAGTCTAATTTGGTCAATATAAGAAAAATACATGGCTATGGATAAGATAGAGGCGGCCAAGCCAATTTTAGTTACATTAGATTCTTTCATAAAATTACGCAGCACCCTTTTAGTTTGATAGGCTCTACTTCTTGTTTAAGCCTTGGTTTAGGTTCTGATTTAGGGGTTAGCCCAACATAAGGATTTTCCCCTAAAAAACGGATGATTAATTCTGGAGGTTTGGGAGTTTCTTTTTTATTTTTCACATTAATATGTTCTGTGAATTCATTAGGGTGTTTTATAGCTAAGTTTTCAGAAGTCAATGTATAGAATACTTTTCCGTCAGGTGAATTCTTTATTTTTTCGTGAAAGGGTTCTTTTGAATGAATAGGGGCATTTTCATCAAAGGGAACTATTGGCACTAGTTCTTGATCTCTTAGGGGCGGATTTGATTTCAGCCCCTTTTGCAAAGACATTAAATGCTCCATTCTTGCATCTTTTCTAGCTAAGGCTAACTTTTCGCATCTAGCCCTGCTTTCCTTGCTCTTTTCACCTTTAATCCCAAAAACATTATATTTAACATTAGCAGGAATTTTTGTAGTGATATTTTCCTCAGGAAGAGAAAAGCTTTGTTTTTGCCCTTGCATGTCTAAACGTCTAGGGATTGCTCCTAAAGCTAGTTCAGAAGCGACATCTATTCTTCCTATTTTTTGATTTTTGTTATAATAGATGCGTACGCCGCTTCCAAGTTCAAAGTCTGGCTGAAAGGCTGATAAATAGCTTACACTCATAGATTTCTCTTTTTTGTTTTTTAGAGTATCTTAAGTTTTTTTTCTATTGTTTCAAACGGTTTTTTTTGCATTACGTAGATAAAAACAAGGTCTAAGGAGCTTTGCTTGAATGAGTTTTTGTTATATAGTTTACTTTAATCGTTAGATATAAAACAATCCGAATTAGATTGATTTATTTTGTGTGAGGAGTTTTTATATGTATAACATTGGTAATGGTGGAGATTCTCTTCAAAGAGCAAGTTCTATAGAAGATCTAGATGAGAATTTTCTTCATAGAGACTGTATCACAAGTCGGGATAGCTTCTCTAGTTATATATTTAGTGATACAGAGGGAGGGGGGAGTCTTGTTGGCAGGGCTGAGGTTTTAAACTTTAGCAATGGAGAATTTACAAAAAGGGGAACTCTTCATGAACTTTCTGAAGATGAAATAGCTATGTTTCATGAGGATCTTACAACGAGAGAGACTCTTTATGAAGCTCCAGCGGCGATTGGATCTTCTCAGTTAACTGGGACCCAAAATAATTCAGTATCCAAGAGTGATCATGTATTTAGCAGAACAATTTCTAGTTCTCCTGAATCAACTCAGAAGACTTCCACCCCTCCTCTCAACGGTTTTCTAGGAAAAATGAAAGTGCTAAAAAATCTTCGATTACAAACAAACTCCTCCCCTGTCGAGCTTAATACGATGACCCCTTCTAGACAGGCTAAGAGAGTGTTGGAAGCTCATTTAACAGCCCTTGTAAAGACTCTTCCTGATACGGTTTTTACGAATTTAAAGGGTGAAAACATATTGCAAACCTTATCAGATAAAATAGAGCCTATCTACCGAGAGATAACAGAAAATAATCCAACTGATACCAAGTATTCTTCTGAAATTAAAGCTTCTTTTCAAAAATGTATTAAAACACTAGTAAAAGAAGGCCTTATAGATGAGGCACAATATAAGGGAATACAAAGCCAAATTCATCAGCAAAGAGGCATTTGTGCGGATCCTGTGGTAGAAAATAGCTTTACTGAAGCAGGGATAACATTTACAGAAAAAAAGAGTGTAGTATCGACAGGTGGGTTTGGAGGCGAGTATTTAGAGCAATTTCTTTTAGAGAAACAATTAACAGATCAAAATGAGTCTCTTATTGATACAGCAAAAAATCCTCCTCAATTAAGGGTGAGTAAAAATAGAAACGATACAAAATTGCAAGGAGTTCTAACAAATCTACAAAAGCACACATGTAAGATTGGTGAAGAAGTAGATGTCAAGATGCGATCAGGAGTCCCTTGCACGCACGGCAGACTATATAAAGATAAGAAGTGTTCTCTTCGTGACCTAGAAGGGCT
Organism: Chlamydiota bacterium; assembly: GCA_947505635.1. Lineage (GTDB taxonomy): Bacteria > Chlamydiota > Chlamydiia > Chlamydiales > Rhabdochlamydiaceae > CAIJXB01. Next base: position 1,383 of record CANNLR010000085.1, on the reverse strand, counting down.
TAAGGGGTCTTCGAAAGGGGGCGAGTTAATGGATATTCAAAATGAGATAGATATACGTATTGGTTGTAGCACAGCTCAAGCTCTTACTAAAGTTGTAGCTTCTATAAAAGAGATGATGATAGATCCCCAAAAAAGAGAGATCGCTATAAGGACTGGAACATTTCTTCATGTGGAGCAAAGCTATTTAAGTCATTTAGATAAAAGTGAAAACGCTATGATTCAAGAAGAAAGAGAGGCTTTTAAAAATATTACAGAAAATTTAACGGTGAAATTTGGAGATACAGAATCTGTGACGGTTGATGATAAAGGTAAGACCGTAGTGACGTTGAAAAAAGAAAAAGAGTGGGAAGGCTGTGATGAAAAAAACTTTTCTGTCTTAGCTCCTTTATTTGTACAGGGAGTGAATGAGAAACAATCATTAGGAAACATGACTGGCAAAGAAGATCCTTTACAAGATGATATTAACATAGAGTCTCATAAAGTTTTAAAAAAATATATGCAAGATAATTTCAATGAAAAAGATATACAGACAGGCCTCAATAACCTAGGTAAACATTTCCATAAAAATGCCATAAAATCTTTTAAAGACATGGATGGGATGCTTTTATTAACAAAAATCACAAAAGAGTTAGGAGGAATAACGGGGATTAATTGCAAAAGTGGAAAGGACCGTACAGGTATGGTCTTTTGTTATCTGGAAAGCAGACAAGCTTTGGAATTTTTCCAGATAACAAAGAAAGCAACAGTAGAAAAAGCAACAGCTTATGCTAATAAAGTTCAAGATAATCTAGCTAGTGGGATTTCTTATGATATTACAGGTTTGAACACAGGTAAAGACAATGGATATGCATTTAATATATTGCAACGTCAATTTCTGCCTGAGGTTTTTAGGGTAGATCCAAAACTTTGTGGTAACGTTGGGTCTTAATTATACATGTCTTCTTCAACGGGATGAGAAAGAGTCCTGACTTCAAGCTGGGATTCAGAAATGAGGATTTTTTTACCATCTAGTTCTATGAGATAAAGAAGAGTTTTAGGACTTAAGGGCTTTTTTTCTAGAACAATAATTTTTTTATGAGTTCCAAGACTTCCAAATCTGCCATTAGAGATCTTTTTTAAGATCCAAATCGTAAAGAAGACTAAAGCTAAAAGTCCTCCAAGCGTGATAAGCATTTTAATGAAGGTGGCTTCATAAGAAGGTATATGATCTGTTTTAAAAATAAAACTCTCTACAGGAGAGGTGGGAGCTGCGTCGTCAGCATAAGATAAAACTGTAGACCCATAGATAAAAAGCATTCCCAAGATTTTTTTCATATATTCTCCGTTTTTTTAGAGTTTGTCTGGAAGAAAGGATTATTTTCAAGGGATATTCCTATAGTTGTT
>CANNLR010000084.1 GCA_947505635.1 Chlamydiota bacterium | reverse complement strand
ACTTTAGAAAAGGAGCTCATTTTAAAATAATCTTCAATGATCTTTTCGATCCTAATCGTCAGACCCTGATTTTTATAGTTATTAGTTAAATGAGAAGCTAAGTTAGTCGTTGCAAGATCAAGCCCTGGAACTGAGATGTCCAGCAAATAAAAAAGGAATTTGTTCTGCTCGGGATGACTCTCAATTATATGATCTGCCAAGTGAAATAAAGCTCTATCCCAAGTTCAGCAGCGCTCTCTATGAGAAAAATCATCTTTTGGAGTTTTCCATTTAATAATCTTGACGGATGTTCTTGTGTTTAATGGAGTCATAAATTAAATCTATATTTTTTAGATAAAAATCATGACACGAAATAACCTTTAAATCAATCAGTTTTCAAGAGACATTTATTCAAGAAATATGTTCTTACATTCCCCAAACTTCAATAGTTTTTCCTTCTACGTTTTCTGTTGTATGATAAATTTTTTCTTCCCAGGATTTTTTACTATTTCGATCGAAAATCACGAGATGTCCTTCTAAGGAGCCTGTTTTATCCATATAACTTGCGGTTTGCTCGAGTCCTTGAACCAAGGTGTCTTTTCCTCGATTTACTTTTAACTCAATGACAAAACTTTGAGTCTTCCATTCTATACGAATATCGACACGCTTTCTTCCTAAAGCATATTCTCTATGGATCTTGCCACCTCCATTGATGATGCGTTGTAAAAAAGCAAGTAGGAGTAGGTGAGGCCCTGCTTCTTTATAGGCAAATCTTTCTAACCAAACTTCTGAGTTCTCTCTATAAAATCTAGTAAATCCGGTGAGAAGTTTTGCTACGTCTAGCAAGCCGTCTTTTTTTTGATACCAAACAATTTCTTGCATGATTTCTTCTTGCCTTGTGTAGGCAAGAGCTCTTGGTATGATTTCTTGGTAAATGGGATTTGCAATGCGGATTTCTGCTCTGCTAATCAGTCCTAAATCTCGTACATATTGCAAATCATCTGGGGAAAAGCCGGGTCCTTCGCTACTGCTAAGAAGAATGTCCATGATATTTCGTACTCTAGGCTCATCGAGCCTATCTAAAAGAGCGTCCATATGAGTATCGCATCTTTTAATAAGGGCTTCTTTAGCTTTTTCTACTATTTCTTTTGTAATAGGAATTTTGCGATCTTGTACATCGCGAAAGCAAGCTTGATACGCTAGAGCATTAACAAGCCAGGGCTGGCCTTGTGTTTGCTCAAAAGCATATTGGATTGCTTCATCTGTAAAAACTTGTCCTGTTTCTTGCGTGTGTTGTCCATAGAGGTTTTTGACATTTTCTAAAGAGAAGTCAGGTAGTGTCAAAGACTCAGCTTTGATATTAAAAGGGCTGTAGAGAATGGCAAGGTCTTTTTCTTCTGTGGTTTTTATTTTATAGTCGCGAAGGTCTCGTACTCCTACTAAGCAGATCGTTTGAGGAAAATGCTCTGGACGATCTGTATAACCTGTTCGAATCTGAGAAAGTAGAGTAACTAAAGAGTCTCCAGCAAGAACATCAAATTCGTCAAAAAAAATAACTAAAGGCTTATCTTTATCTTCTTCGGCCCAAAATCGCAAAAAATCATAGATTCCACTTTCTTCGTAATTTTTTTCTTTAATGATCTTCTCAAGATAGAGTAGAGCTGTCGTTTCATGAGGAGTGAATATTTTTATTTTGTCTTTAAATTGCTTAAGGATTACCTGAACGACGTGAAGCATATCGTTTGTTTTTTTGCGAGCAGATTCAATGGAAAGGTATATCGCTCTATAGTTTTCTTTTTGATTTAGGTATTTTACGAACTCGATGATAGCTGTCGTTTTGCCACTTTGTCTGGGGGCATGGAGAACGAAATAGTATTCTTTTTTGATGAAATCAGTTAGTTGATTCCAGTCTAATCTGTGAGGGATAAAATAGTGTTTTTGTGGATTAATAGCCCCAACAGTATTAAAGAACTTTTCAGTTTTTGACATATTATCCTCTGATTGTGAACTCTAAATTATACTTTGGAAATTGGGCTTTGTCTAGTTTTTTATTAAATATTTTACGTGGTAGCTTTTTTGATGGAATAGGGATAAGCATGCATATACCAGGCTCCAAAGAAGCAAAGGGCAGATCCTAGGATTAGAGTTGCCATTGGCCCTAGGAATCGACACATGAGCCCTCCAAGAGCCGGGGCGATGATGCCTCTAAGTCCCACCATGAGAATATTAACACGAGAAAACTGAGAGCTGTCTTCTTCTTTAGAAAATAGAGTGCCAGAAAGATTGCAAAGAAGATGGCTTCCTGCTTGAGCAATCCCATAGAATAAGAAGGCTAGGTAAAACCAATGTATACTTAATCCTGAAAAAAGGATCGTGAGAGGGAAAAGAGCAAATCCGATTAAAATGTAGGTTGTTAGTGTAGAGATGGGGGTCTTGTTTAGGCTTTTTTTCCAAAAGTAAGAGGAGAGAACAACACCGATGCCCATAATGATGGAGCGTCCTGTGACAATTTGAGAGTGAGCAAGTTTTAGCTGATCTACATAAAACACATATAGGCTTGGGGCAATCAACATAAGCCCAAACCCGCCAAGCATAAAGCCTTGCTGAAATCTTGCAAAGTCAGGTCTATTTTTTAAAAGGATAAAAGAATCTTTCCAAGGCTGTAAGATTTTTGTTTTAAGCGGTATAGATTCTTTAGGAGTGATAGGAGCAAAAGGGATTGGTACTTTCATCTGCATCCAAATGCTACTTAGTCCAACAAATGCTGTAGCGCAACATAAAAACTGCCAGGCCTTAGGATGCAGATCCAGGACCCCTCCCACCATAAGCCCCAGTAAAATACTTTCAATAAAGCTCAAGACAAAATAAAAAGTATAGGTATTTTCTCTAGCCTGTTTCGGGATATTAATTTTTAAAATCTCGATGAGGGCTGGAATTCCAGATTTATTAAAAAATTCATAGACAGCGCAGCAAAGAATAAGATACCAGACGCTTGGAATCCAGGGGATGAAAAGAAAGGGGAGTCTAGCTAGAACCCAGGCGCTAATAAGGTTAGAGCGGAGTCTATGCCTTTGATTTGTTAGGTTAGCGCTCCAATAAAAAGAAAAAAGGGGTAAAACAGGCCTTAGGGCTGTTAAAATAGAAATTTGTAAAAGGGAGGCTCCCAGATCTTTTCGAATAATAAAGGGGAGTAGGGTATATAAAACAACAAAAGGCTCATGAGATAGGTTCATCCATAGGAGCGCTTTTCTTGTTTGTTTATAGAATAAACTCTTTGAGTGTTCTACAGTTTGCATGAGATCAATCAAAATCCTTTTTTATTCTAAAATAATAACAGCAACCTGGAAAAAAGTCCTGATATATTTTTATTTTAGCGATTTGAATCATCTTGAATAAGGAAAATATATTTCACCTTATAAGAAAATCTTTGGTTTCAGATTTATTTTTGCAATTGGAATGGGGGCTGTGGACTCTTTTTAAGGAGAGGATATCTTTTCTAATTTTTTTTCTATATTTTCGATCCTTTTAGCGTATTCAGCAATTTTTCGTAAATGCACTTGCTGTCTGTTGTACTCAGCTATAGGTAGGGCTGGGGCTCCTGAGTAAGCTCCTTTAGTTGTCATGGATTTGCTAAAGCCACCTTTAGAAGCTAACATAATGCCATCTGCTATTTCTATATGGCCTACGATGCCGCATTGACCACCTATTACAACGTGTTTTCCTGTTTTAGAAGAGCCTGCGATGCCTGTTTGTGCCACAATGATATTATGAGGGCCTAGATGGACGTTATGTCCAATTTGGACGAGGTTGTCGATTTTTGTCCCTTTGGAAATCAAAGTTTTTTTAAATCTTGCACGGTCAATTGTGGTATTAGCCCCAATTTCTACATGGTCTTCGATTTCTACGATCCCTAACTGATCGAGCTTAGTATGAACTCCTTCTGCACTTGTTGAAAAACCAAATCCACAAGAGCCAATGACAGCTCCAGGTTGAATGACGACATGGTTACCCAAGATACACTTTTCTCGTAAGGTAACATGAGGATGAATGATGCAATGGGATCCTATTTGTACGCCAGCCCCTATAGAAACATGAGAGAAGATTTGTGTATGGTCATGAATTCTCACCCCGTGGTCGATGGTCACATAAGGACCGATGAGCACATCTTTTCCTAAAATAGCAGACGGATGAATGATTGCTGTTGCGTGAATACCTGAAAAACCCGTTTTATTATAAGGACTACTTAAGAATAAAGTTGCGATCTCTTGAAAAGCAGAGGAAGGATTTTGGCAAAGAAGGTAATTTTTGCCTGTAGGTCTATCTACAGTAGGGGGAATGATAATCACCCCTGCTGTAGAGCGAATCATAGATTCTTTATAACGCAAGTTAGCTAAAAAAGAAGCATCCTCTGAGGAAGCGGACTCTAAAGACTCAACACCTGTAATGAGGTGTTTTGGGTCTCCAATGAGTTCAGCTTTTATTAAAGTGGCTAATTCTTGTAATGTGTATTTTTTAGCTTCTTGCATAACAAAGGTCCTATTTTTCTGCTTTTGCTTGGTTTTTCATCTCTTCATCGTAACGAGCATCCATTTCTTTAACAACATCTGCTGTAACATTTAAAGAAGGGCTAGCATAGAAACAGGCTTCTTGATTTAAGACGGCATCTAGTTTTTTAGCTTTAGCTACAGTTTCAGAGGCAGAAGCAATTTTAGCGCTGATTTGTTGTACAATTTTTGTATTTGTTTGATTCAACACTTGGTAGTATTGATTTTGATAACGCATAAGTTCTTCATTTAAAAGACGTACCTTTTCTCTTAGTTCTCCATCAGCTTCTGGAGAAAGGCCATCCATGTATTCAGAGTCGTTGAGTTTTCCAGCTAGATCGTTCAGCTCTTTTTCTGTAGCTTCTAAATGAGTCCCTAGTTGTTTTTTAAGAATTTCAAAGTTAGTCTGCTCAGACTTTCCCATTTTAGAATCGGAAATACAGCTAGCAAAATTGACAACACCCATACCATCGGCACATAATCCTGTAGATAGAGCGCAAAGAACCATTATTTTTTGAAGCATTTTTTTATTCATTTTTAAATTCCTTATGTTAAAATTGACCACCCATAGAAAAGAAGAATTCTTTTACTTGGTGTTCTTTACTTTGTGGATTTACGGGAATACCATATCCTAGAACCAGAGGTATTCGATTAAGCAGGTCGATTCGGGCTCCAAAACCATAACTGAGACGCATTTTGGGGATCTGGAATCTACTCATAGAAAGAGCTCCTGCATCGGCGAAGACAAAAAGATCAAGCATTTTCACAACTTCTTGTAGATATTCAATGGATAAAAGAGTGGAAGAAATTCCTCCCTTAGGATCGTGAGTTTCAGGAAACAATTCTCCAAGCTTAAAGGGCTTATAACCTCTTACGCTATTTTCTCCTCCCATAAAGAAACGTTCTCCCATAGGCATGTCATTAGGGGTATGCGTTTTTAAGATGGGCTCGATAAAGCGAAGGTCAAAGCGATATTTCATGGTACCACGACGCCATAGCGGGGTATAGTAAGAGTTGATGTAGCCAAAGCGTAAAAAGCTATAGTCTCCACCCACTCCAGCTAACTCTCCTTCAATAAACGATCTAAAGCCTCGTCTTGGCTTTATAGCGCTATCTGTTGAGTCAAAAGTGACAGAAGATCCAACAGCAGATATAAGTCCACTAGCGCCTGCTTGGCTCTGTTCTTTGGAGGGAGTGTCACGACTAACATGGGTCATTGTATTTTTGATTCGATACTTAGTTCCAAAGGTCCAAAAGGCATTTAGAGGATAAGAGGCATAGACAGAACCCCCAATGTTATTGATATGGTAGTCTTTAGATTGTAAATCACTTCTAGAGTAGGTGCTTTCAAAGCCAACCCTCCAAAGGCTATCTCTAAAGTAGGGTGTCATCCAAGAAACAGTATAAGATGTTTGCTTAGATCCAAAGCTTGCCTTTGCCCGTACAAATTCACCTCCACCTCGAATCGCTGAAAGACCGTCTTTAAAAATGCGGGGGATTCCAGCATAATTAAAGTTACTTTCAACAAGGTCTAACCCTCCAAAAATATCATCTGCTGTGCTAAATCCAAAGAATAGACTGATATTTCCGGTGGTCGTTTCATCAACTTCTATGTAGACATCACGGTAGTTTTCTCCGAGTAAGACATCATCTTGGGTTCTCACGGCATAGACGTTAACAGTTTTGAAATAGCCGATGCTTTCTAGTCGTTGTTGTGTGATTTTAAGCTTTGCTGAATCAAAGGTTTCTCCAGGAACAAGAAGGGACTCTCGTAAAATCACATGAGCTTGCGTTTGTGAATTACCAATGACATGGACAAGACCTATTTTATATTGCTCTCCTTCCGAAATCCAAAATTCTACATTGTAGACATCTTCATTAGAGACAAGCTTTGTCTCGTACTGGACATTAGCCTCTATATATCCTTTTCTACCGCAAAGGTCTTTAATGTTTTGTGCAGTTAGACGTAGACTTTCTGGGGAGTAAATATCACCAGGTCTTGCAATAAATCGTTTTTCTACTTCGTCGTTTGAAAAGATTTGATTGCCGTTGAAAGCGATCTTACCAAAATGATAAATGGAACCCTTATCAGCTGCGATGTCTATGATGATTTTTCCGTCTTTTTGTGCTTCTATAATAGAAATCTTCACTTTAGCATCGGCGTAGCCTTTATTCTGCAGATAGTTGACAATTGTTAACTGATCTTGTTCTAAAGCTTCTTCTCGATAGATGCCGGAGCCAGTTACCCAGCTGAGTAAGAGGTTATATTTTTTTGTATAGATCATTTCTAGAAGCTGGCTTTGTTCTTCTTTGGTGAAGCCGGATAGGACGATATTTTCAATTTTACCAGAGCGGCCTTCTTCTATAGTGATGTCTAGATCTACTTCGTTGGTTTTAGAATCTAGGGTTACCCTATATTGTAGTTGAGATTCAAAGTACCCTTTTTTGATGTAGTATTCTTTAACTTTGTTGAATGCTTTATTGAAGCCCTGTCTATTGAAAATAGCTGTAGGTTTAATCCCAAGCTCTTTTTGGAGGGTTTTTGTTTTGATATGTTGATTTCCAGTCCAATGAATAGAGCGAATAACCGGTCTTAACCATATTTTCAGCGTAATATAAAGAGCGTCATTATGAACTTCTAAAAGGGGTTCTACCCTGTCATATTCTTCAGAAAGAGTTTTTAAATCTTCATCGAAAGTCAGTTGAGAAAAAGGGTCTCCCGTTCTTGTTTTTAGCTTATTTAATACTGTGCTGTTTTCAAAAGAAGCGTTTGGAGGTAATTGCTCCACAACGATTTCTATGTTGCCTACAGACATTCGATCATAGGAAGCTATAATAGGGGAGGATACATCTCCTTGTAGAGGAAGATGTGCTGCGGTAAAGCAAAAGATGGACAGATAGGTTAAAAAGCGTTTACTCATTGGCAACTCTCTGTTGAATAGATTTTTCTGTTAAGTCGGCTCATAATAATGAAATGCTGGGAATATTTGCAAGAACAGCTAAAATTGGAGCCTACCTAGCAAGGCTCTAGTTAGCGTGCCAGGGTCTACATAATCTAGGGCGCTACCAAGAGGAATACCGAAGGCAAGTCTAGATATGGAGAGGTTCCAATTTTTCATTTCTTCTTTTAAAAAAAGAGCTGTTGCGTCGCCTTCTAAAGTGGAGTCTAAGGCTAAGATAACATCCTTAATATTGTGTGATTCGATGCGGTTTTTGATTTTTTGCACATCGATTTTTTCTATAGCATGTCCTTGT
>CANNLR010000083.1 GCA_947505635.1 Chlamydiota bacterium | reverse complement strand
TAGACTGTTTTCTATTCCGTCAAACTTCCTTTTTACATCATCTTAAATGGTTATCTGATACTCTTTTTCAAAAGTACAAAAGCACATATTCCCGCAACAAGAACACACGCCCCTATCATAGCATTCTCTTTTATAGCCTTAGACTCAGCTCTATCAATTTCCTTCTTAATAAGCTCACCCATCTTTTGCACAGCTTGATCAAGCTCACCTATCTTTTGCACGGCTTGACCAAGCTCTCCTTCTTGAATTCTATATTGAGCAGTAAGGTTATCATGCTGAGATATAAGATCTTCTATCTGTTTATTAAGTTGGCCTATGTCTGCCTTTTTAGTTTCTTCAACTTTGAGCAGCTCTACATTTCTCGTTTCAATATCACCTGTAAGAGCTTCAATTTTATCTGTAAGAACTATTACTTGAATCTCAAGACACACAATATCAGCATCTTGAATCGCAAGACGTGTATGTAAAGCGGAACTTTCGCCCCTTGATTGGTCATATGGCGCTTCAGATTTTAAACCTATAAGATTGTTACTAATATTCATTATAACCATCATAGTTTTATTATTAATAAACTATATTATACACCATTTCAATTTTATTTTTAACAAAAATGTTATAATTTTTTTATAAATGTCCTGTTTTCAACTTCTTAAAGCAAATATTATCATGTATTTCACGACTCGTCACACACCTAAAAAGGAGGCCCAGCATGTGTAATGGAGGTTTAGTAAAGGTTACTTAAGGAAGGCCTTATGGCGCACTTCGAACTTGAATCGGCGACATGTCAATTTTTCTGCACTTTATATACTTACTTGAGAAAAATCCAGCCTGATCACTCCTTAAGAGGGCCAAGAGCAATCTCTATTTGCAATCCAAAGTCCTTCAAAAAGCTCCTTTTTCCCTTGTAAAGCTGTCTCTAATTTGGATAGAAAGAAACGTTCTGCGATTATCCCTTAGTAGCTGATAGGCATATTTAGTTTTAAATATATACCCAGTTTGTTTTTCAAAGTTCAGGAAATTCACTGATCCCATTAAGAAGTTTTTGCATCTAGAGCTCTGCTCTTAAAATTAAAAAAACTATTTTAATGAGTTTTTCTCAGGGATTTGTAATTCTCGTCCCGACCTTAGACGATCAGACTCCAAATGATTTAACTTCATAATAGACTCAACACTCACCTTATACTTACGAGAGATCTTCCACAAACTCTCCCCTTCTTGAATTCGGTGAACATTATTTTTAGACAAACCCTTTTCCTCTGTTGGTATTATAACAACAGAAGGAGCTATTTCTTGAACTATGACTACTTCTTCTACTGTTTTTTCAGGACAAAACCTCTGCAATACTGTCCTATAGTCATAGGAAGCTGGCAACTCTTCTGCTACACTAGCATATAAAACTTCAGCCGCTTTTTGACGAACAGCATCACTTCGTAAGCTAAGAAAAAGCTCTTTAGCTAAGAACTGCGCTCTTTCTTTTTGATCTTTTTGACATTGTAAAAATGCGAGGATCTGTTCGTCATCAAATCTTTTTAAAACATAATCTAACTCATGTCTCCATAAAAGATCGGCTGCAATTTTTGAAGATCCCTCTAAGGTGTAGGCAACTAAGCAATTGCGATAGGTTTCTACATCATAAGACTGTTGCTCTCTAAGCTTTTCAGAAAACCTTTCCAATAAAGACCAAGAACCCTCTTTTAACATAACGACAACAAGGGGCTTTGGTACATAAGAAATATATTTTTGCAAAAGAGAGTATATACTATGAAATTCTGGCGTACAGTAAAAAGCATCTAAAAGAGAAGAATCCCAAGGAAAGGCGCTTTGACAAAGAGTGAAAAATAACCCCTTAGAGGTGAAGGGCCATCTTTCTGTTTTAGCAAACTGCAAAAGGGCTTCAAAATGTTCATCTTTTAAGCCAGCAAAAAGAGTTACCTCTACAGCCGTCTTCCCATCTAACAGATGAAAAGAGACTATTCTTTTTTGCAATAAAGCCCCCCCAAGAGCCTTTTCTACAGGAAAGTGATGAAAAGCAGCTAAACAAGCAAGAGCGAAATCTCGTCTTATACACCCCTCTTCCATCTTTTCCTTACTCTCTAATCGCAATAAGAGATCTTGAAAAGAAGCTTGACTATAGGCTCTTAAAACCTGCTCATTTGTAAATTGTTGCTTTACTTCAACAGGAAATTCGTAGGAAATGGCAGATTGCTTATCTTTTAAAACAAAATATATACAAGTGCTTAGAAAGCCAATGTTTAACGTTCCGCTTAAAATTAAAGCTTGCGTTAGAAAACGAGCTCTTTGCATCCAATGTTGTTCTAAAGATTTGTCCATAGAAAGATTTGTCTTTTCTGCGATATGCATTTTTTGTTATAAAGGTATACATTTATCCCTTTTATCCCAAGTTCAAATAAACAAAAAGGGATTTTTTGTTAGATTTTTTTTCTTTTCCACCTAAAGGAGCTATACCCTTCTATGAAAATCCCTCTATCTTGGCTTAATGACTACATTTCCCTTCCTTTCTCTTCTGAAGAGATTGCAAAAACTCTTACCCTATCAGGAATAGAAGTAGATGCTGTCGAAGCAACAACTATCTCTTTTCAAGGTGTTGTTGTAGCAGAAGTTACAGAAGCTCATCTGCATCCCAATGCGGACAGATTAAAAATAGCGCACGTATTTGATGGAAAAGAAACATTCCAAGTAGTCTGCGGAGCCCCTAACTGCCGACCTGGAATCAAAGTTCCTTTTGCAAAAATAGGAGCCTCTTTACAAGATGATAAAGCACCTTGGACCATTAAAAAAGGGAAAATCAGAGATGTAGAATCTTTTGGCATGCTCTGCTCCGCAGATGAACTCGGGCTTGCTAAAGAAGCTGATGGCCTTTTAGAACTACCTTCTGACACCCCCCTCGGAATAGAGGTATCCTCTCTTTATAATGACACAGTTTTCACTCTTTCTTTAACACCTAATCTAGGTCATTGCATGAGCGTGTGTGGTGTCGCAAGAGAGCTATCTGCCTTTTTCAATATCCCTTTAAATTCTCTTGATGTCCCAACTTTAGAAAATCCTCTTTCCCACCCAACGATGCAAGTGATCGTTGAAAATAAAGATCTTTGTCCTTACTACAGTTCTTCCCTCGTCCACTCTATTCAAGTGGGGCCTTCTCCTGATTTCATTAAAAGAAGACTTGAGCTCTCAGGTATTCGTAGTATTAACAATGTAGTAGACATCTCAAACTACGTCATGCTGGCCATAGGACAGCCTCTTCATTTTTTCGACTTTGATCAGATAACAGAAAGCAAACTATCTATCTCTAGTTGCCCTACCGACACAAGCTTACAGACATTAGACGGCATCACTAGAACAGTTCCTGCTGGAGCTCTTGTCATTAAAGATCCTGAAAAAATATTAGCAATAGCAGGTGTCATGGGAACCTGTAATGCGCAAATTACCCCTCAAACAAAAAACATCTTAATCGAAGCAGCCATATTTCATCCCGGAAGCATTCGCAAGACTAGTCGAGCGCTAAGCCTAAAAACAGATGCCTCGAGTCGCTTTGAACGAGGCGTGGATAGACAGGGGCCTTCTCTTGCTATAGAGATGGCAGTGGAGCTTCTATTACGTTTTGCTGAAGGAAAAAATCACTCCCCTCCTCTTATAGCTCAAGCAGATCCCCTTCCCCCTAAAAAGATCTCTTGTCGACTGAAAAGAGTGCATGCAATCTTAGGGGTCTCCTTAAGTCCTGGAGAAATACGCAATCTTCTTAACAAATTGCAGATCACAACTATTAAAGAACACGCAGGCTGCCTTGATCTTCAAATACCCTCCTACCGCAATGATCTTGTAGAAGAAATTGATATCATCGAAGAAATAGCTAGGCTTTACGGATTTGATAACCTTCCTAAATCAACAGCCCTTCACATCTCATCACTTCTTACCGATGCCCCTATTTTCTTAGCAGAAAACAAGGCAAGAGAGCACCTTTTAGAAGAAGGCCTACAAGAATTTTTAACTTGCGATCTCATCAGTCCCGCCCTAGCGGAATTAACAAAAGAAAAAAACGATAAGCATATAGAAACCCTTTTTGTATTACAGTCTAAATCTAGCGATTACTCTGCACTACGGACCTCTTTACTTCCTGGTCTCTTACAAGTTGTAAAGTACAACCTAGACCATCAAAATAGAAATATTTTTGGTTTCGAAGTCGGTCGCATTCACTGTAAAGAAAAAGAATCTTTCTTAGAGCAGTCTTCTGTTGCTATCCTTTTATCAGGACTTAATACTCCTTATCATCACAATCCCAAGCCTAGAGAAATTGACTTCTTTGATCTAAAGGGAATCGTAGAAAACTTCCTACATTCTTTTAAATTGTCGGATCTCACATTTGAAATTTCTCACCTGCATAACTTTCAAACAGGAAGACAAGCGAAGGTAAAAGCAGGAGATGTGGTCTTAGGCGTTTTAGGAGAAGTAAATCCCTTCACTCTAAAAGAACTAGATCTTTCTGAAAGAGTCTATTTTGCAGAGCTTAACTTAGAAGTCATTCACTCTTTAGAAAAGAAAAAAATCTCCACAAAAGAACTTCCCCTTTATCCTGCCTCTGAAAGAGACTGGACTCTTTGTTTGCAAAAGAAAACACCGATAGAAGATGTGCTTCAATTCATCAAAGAGGAAGCTTCCCCCCTCTTAGAAAATACCTTCCTACTCGATGTATTTGAAAGTGAAAAGATCGGATCTGACCGGAAGAATGTTACCTGGCGTTTTATTTATCGGGACAAACAAAAGACGATTGAATCAGACACCGTTGAAGCTATCCATACAGATTTACTACAAAAGGTAGCGCAAAAGTTAGGTAATTGTATATTGTAGTATTAAATTACAGAATGAGGACCCCATGCATTATAAGGTTTATACTCTAACAGTCGCTTTAGCCATGCTATCTTGCGCTTGTCAAAAAGAAAAAAAAGATGATGAAATCATCTCTCAAAGTTATGTTCATAAATATGGCTACGCCGTCTCAGAAAAAGAATGGCAAGCTAAAAATTATCCAGGACAGGTTATCAGCTCTCTTAAAAACGGAGTAACTGTTACAGCTACCTACGAAGAAGGACAGCTTCACGGTCCTTATACCATCACTTATCCGCACTCTCAGATTGTAGAAAAGTATGTTCTCTACAATCAAAACGTCCCTGTCAAAGAAGTCTCCTATGACATCTCAGGAATGCCTCTACAAGAATCTTTACAGCTAAGCCAAAACCGTCACAGCCTAACCGCTTGGTATTCTGATGGCGTACCTAAAAGTGTAGAAGAATATGTTCAAGATGAACTCATCGAAGGACAATATTTTACAATAGACCATGCAGTAGAAGCTAAAGTAGAAAAAGGGGAAGGCTTTCGCATCATCCGAGATAACGGAGGAACACTTACCTGCAAAGACATCATCGAACATGGAATGTTATCGCAAAGAGATTCTTTCTATTCTAATGGATCCCCTGAAAGTGTTTCCTACTACTTCCAAAATGAACTTCACGGAACTCGTAAGACATTTACCTCAACGGGAGAGCCTATTGCTGTAGAAGACTGGGCACGCGGACACCTTCACGGTCTTGCCACCTACTATAAAAATGGGACGAAAGAACTTGAAGTCTTTTATCTTTATGGTAAAAAGCACGGGCTCGAAACCCAATTTCTTGACGGAGAATCGGTCATGCACCAAATTGCTTGGGAACATGGACAAAAACACGGACCAGAAACTTTCTTCTTACCGCAAGAACAAAAAACAAGCTGGAACTATGAAGGAAAAGAGGTTAGTCAGACTAGGTTTGATGAGCTTACTCGATTAGATGCTATGATGTCAGACCCTCTAAGATAACCTAAAAACACAAAAGACACGGGGGCAATCCCCGTGTCTTTTGCTTATTTTCTATCTAAAATATAGCTTGTAATATTTTAGGGTTTTCATGGTTTGGAAATTTTTGCAAATCCACCCAAGACAGCTAAACCAATTCCAACTCCACCCAATGCAGCCCCCTTAACAGCTGTATCAAAGATAAAGGCCGACCAAGTTCTCTTTTCAGGAAGAGGCGTATGAGTATACCCCACCCCCTCAGGATTCATTAGAGCCAAGTGTCTCAGAACAAGATTTCCTAGTACCCTTGATTCTGCCGCAGCATCTTTCCTGTCCCTCTTATCATTCGCTTCCTCTACTGCAGTAGCTACCTTCAACACCTCAAGAGCTTCTTTCTTCATCTCTTTTGCAAGCAAGCATTGACCATTACCCATATCTCCATCTTTTGCTACACTACATTCCCATTTTTCATATGAATCCTTCAATTTGCCACTCTTCTGCTCCAAACTAGCAAAGGTTTCATCATTTTTTATCGCAATCTCATAATTCCTTATTCTTTCCTTCAACTTGTTGATAAGGTCTGATGTTGTTGGCCCAGAACACCTACCTTGAACATCCTTATAAGATTTATCCATCAGTTGCTTTGTTTTTACTAAGTCATTTAAAGACTCTTTCAGTTTTCCTATTTTAGCTGAAAGATCTGGAGCCGATCCGCCCATGTCTTTCACAATCTTATCCCACTCAGAACCTTCCTTCTCAGCGTTATCGAAGACTTTATCAAACCCAAAAACAGCCCGCTCTATGTCAACTTTCTTTTTATAAGACTCCACATCAGCAGGGATATCTATAAAAAACTTTTCAACTGACATATGACTATCTTTTTCATTCGATAAGTCAGTCCTGTCTAAACCAGCTTCTTGGTTATTTAATCTTAGCCCTATCTCATGATGAATACCTACCAACTCTTTTCTAACCTTCATAGCTTCATCAATCTTAACATGAACTTCAGAAATATTTTTACTTAGATCTTTGCACAAACTCTCAATCTCTTTTATCTTTCCACTTAAATCCTGATGGAGCTCTTGCATTCTTTGCACAGGCACTGTTAGAGCTTCGCGTAGGAACTTCACATCAGACTTATCGTCTTTAAAATTATCCCCAAAAACCTTAGTAACATCCTCTGCCGTTTGTTCTGCAGGAGATTCTGTAAGAGGTTCCGTATGAGATTCTTGGGCAACCTCCCCCCCACCAGAGACTTTGGCTATTTGAGATAAGTCTTCAACTGTTTTAGTTACATCTCCAACCACCTCATCAGCTAACTTGCTAAACTGACTACCTATTTGTTTTAAAGCATTTCTAGCCTGTTCATTGAAAACAACTAATCCAATACCGGCCACCACTGTATGAAAACCCCCGACCTTCAATCCTCGAATCAACATTTGCTTTACCTTCCCAGTAGAAGATTCCGGTGAAACTTTGGCTTCAGATGTCATGTTACGTGCCACCTGAGAAATTCCCATTCCTACAGTTCTTCCTAGTGATCTTCCCATATTCATCATAACTAAAACTCCTGTTATATATTAATATTATTAATTGTATTTTTATTTACACATGTTATTATAACATAATTTAATCAAAAAAACAATAACCGATTAAATAAAAACTATTAAACCCATCAAACTAAACATGTAAAAACCTAATTACCATCAAATAACAAAAAAAATATATTTTAATAAATAGATCGTAGATACTAGATCAAAAACCCCGCATCTACGAGATTTTATGCCCCAAAAGACCTTACTTAGAATCTCTTTTTCTAGAGGCCCGAATATAGGGGTGCATTTTATTCCTGAGGCTAAGGGCTTTAGAGTGTCTTTGGTTGAAGGGAGTGAGTTTTATGCTGCTTTTTTTACAGAAGTAGATAAGGATCTGCAGGATAAGCTGTTAACCTGGTTAGAAGAGTATGGACGAGGGACCCATT
>CANNLR010000082.1 GCA_947505635.1 Chlamydiota bacterium | reverse complement strand
TCTTTGTCATAGTGATAACTCCATTCATTAAAAAATCTCCTTAAATGGCTAATGAACTGATTCTCATATGCCATAAACCGGAAATTTCTATTTGGGAGAAACCGGAAATTTTAATTTTGCGCCAACAAGCATTAGCATGATAATTGAAATTAACTATACTATATGATATAATAATGTAATTAAAATCATATATTAATATTTAATTTGGTGTTTTATAATGGTTATTATTCCTAATAAAGAATCATTTTTTTATCCAATTGATCCACATGTCCCAACCCATTACGAACTGAAGGTTCATGTTAGCGAAAATAACATAGAGGAGCTGGACCTTTGTGCTGAGGGCTGGAGCACCTTAGCTGAAGATAAACAAAGATTAAGCGAAACCCCCGAAGACAAGGAGCTTTTCGGGAGTTCTTTAGAGATATCAGATCATTTAAAAAATACAATTCCAAAAGCACAAACGATTAACAAAAAAACAAATAAGCAGCGATTCGAGATGCTATTTAGTCAGAGCAATGATGAAAACAGAACAATTCAGGCAATCTCCGTTATAAAAAATAAAGATGACAATACAGTTTATCTCGAGTTTTTAGCAACAAACCCAAATAATATACGTGCTAGAGTTAACGAAACTCAGCTCAATCAGGTAAAGGGGGCAGGATCCTCTATTATTTATGCATTGTTTGAAAAATGTGTCCAAGATCAAAGGGCAAGTATTTCTCTAAAGGCGTTACCCCCATCGGTCTCTTTTTATGAAAAATTGGGATTTGAGATAATAGGAGATGGCAATGTAATGCAAATTACTTTAGAAAAAATTCAACTATTTCTTCAGGAAAGAGCATTATCGTTGAGTATGCTTTGAGAGACTTTAATAAGCCTCTAAGTGTGTCTGGCTGTGGGTATCTAAGATCTAGGTTGAATTTCTGCGATTGAGGGCAATCGAGTTCTCATGTTTTGATAGTTCCTTATGAATATGAGGATTATCATTAGATAGTCTTTTTGCGTAAGAATCGGTTGAATAGTTAAAAACAAATGGGATATTTACATAGTCAAATAGTTTTAACTTTCCATCAACAAGTCCAAGGTTGTTCCATTTTAAGTCTAAGGGAGATTCTCCTGCCTCTTTTAAGGCATTGCTAGCTCTAAGTAGCTTTGAGATGTCCTTCAAGTAATCGTGCTGCGCAGGAGAGAGATCAGGAATCTTTATATCTTTATCCCAAGGAGCTCTTTCAAAAACAGGGGAGGCTTTTCTTATTAGGGTATAGCCAGAGATTTTTGCTGTATCTTCATTATAAAGTTGTATAATAGGAGGAGTGCTTTCTCCTTCGAAGTAAGTTCGTAAAGAATTATATTGTGACAGGGATTGAGTCATCATACTTGTCGCTTTAAAAAGACGATCTGGTTTTAAAATTTTAACAACAATGTTATCATTAGATTCTTCAGAACAAAGAGGAGGTTGATCGGGGCATGGTATATAGACTCGAGAAAATTGCCCTTGAGTAAAAGATCCATCCTTAAGCCTAAGAGGGGTTATTTTATAAGAGATTGTTCCATTAGTGATTGTGTGTGTATCTAGAATGTCTGCGGCTTTATATGCGTATGTCTGAGGACTTGGTGTAAATGGAGATCTACTGGCGATTATGGATTTGAGTCTTTTAGGGGAGAGACTGAGATCTTCTTTGGCTTCTGGAGGAGTGAGAGGAAGAGCTAATAAATCAATTGATGATGTATTAGTACTTGATGTTGTTGATTTAATCATAAGACAAACCTAATAATACTACTTGCGCTATATTATATTACATCCAGGATTAAAGCCTATATTTTTATCCGTACGTTTTGGTGTTAGTCATAAATATCTGGTATATGCCGCATGAGAATCAGTTCATTAGATATTTGGAATTATTTTTATTTTTGGAATAATTTAAACAATTTACCATAGCTGGTTTAAAAGAGGGGGTTCCTGTCATAGGAGAATAGATAAATTATATTGTTAATTTTGTCCCTGTAAATGCGTAGTGTCCTAGAGCAAAAAGATTGATCAAGAAGCACTGTATAGATCTAATTCTTCTTTTATAAAGACAATAAAAAATTTTTTCATAAAACCTAAAAGCTCTATATGATATCCTTCTATCCTTGATGATAAAAAAGAGGTATGGACATGGAAAGAGTATTGGCTTCTGAGCTGGTGAGTCATTTAGAAAAGCCTGTAAAAATGCGGGGATGGTTGAATAACATACGTCCTTTTGGGAAAATCAACTTTTTGATTTTACGAGATCGTTCTGGACTTGCTCAAATTGTCATTCAAGATAAATCGGAATATCAAAAAATTGCCCATTTGCAACCAGGATCGATTATTAAGGTATGTGGAATTGCTAAGGGATCTTCTCATGCGGACATGGGCGTTGAAGTAATAAATCCTACTATAGAAGTCGAAATTCCTATTAAAGAAGTGCCTCCTATAGAATATTACAAACCAGAGATCCCTTCAGATCTGGAGTTTATTTTAGATCATAGGCCTATAGCTTTACGCAATAGGCAAATTCAAGCCGTATTTAAAATCCAAGCAGAGATGACGCATGCTTACAGATTATATATGCATGACACTGTGAAAGCGGTAGAGTATTTTGCTCCCAATATGATTGGAGCTTCTTCAGAAGGGGGAGCTGAGTTTTTTACTGTGGATTATTTTGGCCATACTGCAACACTAGCTCAGAGCAGCCAGCTGTATAAACAGATTATGGTAGGGGTTAACGAGCGCGTTTTTGCTTTGATGCCCTTTTTTAGAGCAGAAAATTCTCAAACAACAAGACACTTAACAGAAGGGAAGCAGTTTGAGTTCGAAATGGGCTTTTTCAATCATTGGCAAGAAATTATGGATCTTCAAGAAGGGTGCATAAAATTCATGGTTGAGTACTTACATGAGATGTGCGCAGCAGAGATTAAAACCTTAGGTGGAGTAATTATGAAAGCTCCAAAAGAAGTCCCTTTTCCAAGGTTGACATTTGCTGAAGCTCAAGACCTCTATTTCCAAAGAACAGGAATTGATGAAAGACATGAGCCTGACTTGAGTCCTGCTGCAGAAAAAGAACTTTGTAAGTATGCTAACGAAACCTTTGGGACCGATCTAATTTTTATCACAGACTGGTTAACTTCCAAACGTCCTTTTTATGCCTATCCTAATGATGAGAATCCGATTTTAAGTAACACCTTTGATCTTCTTTGTGGAGGAACTGAAATTACCTCTGGTGGCCAAAGACGTCATTTACATGACTCTATGGTAGAGGGAATCTTAAGCAAAGGAATGGATCCTTCCAATTTTCCAGATTATTTAAGTATCTTTAAGCATGGGATGCCTCCTCATGGAGGATTTGGGATGGGACTAGAGCGCCTTACAATGACTTTATTAGGGTTGAAAAATATTCGAGAGGCTTCTTTGTTTCCGTCAGATCCTAAACGAATTGCAGGAAATAAAATTAAAGCAAAGGTCTTTTCTGGAGCGGAAAACATCCGTAATGAGATTATCCGACTTTTACGAAAAAATGCGATTGAGTTTGAAACTTTTATTCATGAAAAAGGGGATTCTTCTGCTGAATCGGCTAAAATCCGTGGTACGAATTTAGAAGAGGGGGTTAAAGCCTTGATTTTGAAAGGGAAAAATAGCAAGAAGAACTATCAATTCAATATCCCAGCTCATCTTAAGCTCGATATGAAAGCTGTAGCTGATAGAGTCGGTGAAAAATGCGAATTTGAGGATCCTGAAGTGATCAAGGAGCGTTTCGGTTTAATCATCGGAGGAGTTCCTCCTTTTGGGCAACTTTTAAATGTTGATGTTTTTTTTGATGAGGGTGTCTTTAAATCTGAGTATAGCGTTTTCAACGATGGACTTTTAACAGAGTCTCTACGTATGCAATCAAAAGATCTATATTCATTACTTCAGCCTAAGACAGGTCTTTTCATCAAGGAATAGAGCTGTTTTTTTACCTAGCGCTAGATTAATGCACTCTAGCGCTTTTTCTTGTTATTAAGGTGTTCTGCTATAGATTTTATTATATCGAAATGGTTGTTTGTAGAAGCTGTAGATAGAACCGTATTCCCTGTCTTGCTTACGACATCTATATCAGCATCCTGTGTTAACAAAAACTCCACAATCTCTTTTTGGCCCATTACAGTAGCAACTAAAATGGGGGTCATTCCGCTATCTTTTCGTATTTGGTTTATATTAGCGTTATGCGCTAACAACTCTTGAACAATAGCCAAATGTCCATATTTGCAAGCTGTGTGAAGTGGGCTTATATCATGGATTGCTAGTTTGTTTACATTTGCCCCGTGAGCTAATAAAAGTTTCACTATGGCAATATCTCCGCTTTGAGAGGCTATATAAAGAGGGGTGACTTCATTGGCCCCTGATAGGTTTATGTCAGCTCCGTGATCTAGTAAAAAAATGATTGTTTTTTCATCTAATTTGTGCTGAACAGCTAACATAAGGGGCGTGATTTTATTCTTTGCTGGTTGATCTACATTAGCGCTATTTTTGAGTAAGAGCTTTATAACCTCTTCATTTCCGTTGTCGATTGCGGCCAACAGGGGAGTGTTTCCATCAATCTTTGCTAGATTTACATCTGCTCCGAAAGACACTAAAAACTCTATTATATCTTTATGTTTTTTTTCAACAGCAATAATAAGGGCGGAAGCGCCCTTATTGTTTTGGTTATTTATATTGGCTTTATAGGTTGTTGCTAGGAGTTTTACTATAGGTAAGTGGCCACGTTCAACTGCCATCATCAACGGAGTAAGTCCATCCTCGGAAGCATTGTCTACCTCAGCGCCGTGACTTAACAAAAGTCTTAAAATGAATTCATTGTTATTTTCAGCAGCAATAATTAAAGGTGAGTTCCCGTAGGCGTCTGATTGGTTTGTGTTGCAATTATTTTTTATTAACAAAGCTACCATGTCTTTTCGATTCATTTGAGTCGATAATAAAAGAGGGGTCAATAGAAGGTCTGAATATGCTTCATTTGGATCAGCTCCGTGAGTTAGCAATACTTTGACGATAGCAAGCTCTCCACTTCTGCAAGCTCCAATAATTGGGGGATAATCATTTATTGTTGATTTATTCACATTCACATTCACATTTGCGTTGCACTTCAATAATAATTTCACAACCGGAAGATGCCCCCATTGGCACGCTGAATACAAGGGAGTCATGCCGGTGACACCTGAAATATTAGGATCAGCACCATAGGTCAATAAAACCTTCACAATATCTAAATGACCGTTTTGACTAGCACTTATAAGAGGGGTAAATTCCCCGGAGGCCTCGTTTACTCTAGCGCCGTGTTTTAGCAAGAGTTCTGTAATAACAAGATTCCCATTTAAGCAAGCTGGTTTTAAGGGAAAAAGAGTTCCGTTAAATTGACTTAGATCAACACCATAAGATAGCAACTCTGCTAGATTATCAGAAAAACCCTCTCTTACTGCTAAGTAAAGGCAGTCAGGGTGTTTAGCCAATAAGGATTTAACTTTTTCTGGACTGAGCTTGTACATTGCTCGAATTTTTTCTAAGATAGAAGGAAAGGGGAGATCGGCACCATAAACACTCACAGAAATGGGATTTTTAAAAGAAAATGATTTTGATAGAAAATTAACGAGCTTATCATCACTCGACAATTGTATTGTTGATAATTTGCCAGCGTCTATAAAAATCCAGGCGTTTTCTTTTGAATCACGAGAAATAGTTGCTTCATGATTAATATCACTGATTGTAAAAGCAAAGGTTGTTTTAGACTCATTGGATAAAGTAAATTCCTTTAAATCTTTAATAAGAGCGATTAATTCACTTTTTGTGTAGGAGTTAACAAAACCTCCAAAGTTCTTAATAGACTCATCTAATGCTATATTTTGCACAGAAGTTACTTCGTGATTTTTTTTCAGGCCTGAGAAGGGTTTTTTAAAAAGACATGAGTATTTATTCGCGTTAAAGGCAACGTCTATCTTGCTAAGAAAGTTTTGGATTTCTTTATATAAATCAGGTCTGATTTCTTGACAATAGGCTAGGATCTCAGATGAGGTTTCTTGATCGACTTCTTTTCCATTCTCGTTTATTTTCTTAAAAAGAAGTTCAAGATTCTTAAGCTGAACTTTAAAACGAGTTAGTTTTTTGAATACAAGGTACTTAATGACTGTTTTTGACATACCAGAGCAAATTCCTTCTGGATTTCCAGTATGTCCAAGAACTCTCATTAACCGTTCTATTCTACTATGTGTAACGATTGAGTCTATGGATATTTCTTTAAATTCTCCAGATTGAGATGTGGATTGGAATTCTTGAGGAGTTGATTTAATAGTATTGCTAAAAACAGTGAAATAGTCAGGATTTGAATTTATAATCAACTTGCATTTCTCTAAAACACAGCTAATTTCATTTAATTCTTCTTTGTTTTTTGCATAAACAGCTAAGCACGCAATCTGATTAATAACTTTTTCCATCTCACTTATTTCATTTTCATGTATGATCGGATGATTTGATGTGGTGTTTATTGGATTCATATTAGAAAACTCTAAATAATTAATGATGCGTATTTATTTTTCTTATACATAACAATTAATTAATCTGCCAATAATTTAAAATTATTAGCCGGTCTTTGAGATCCATATTAGATATGTCTCTTTCCCTCTCAACGTCTGATAATCACTGTTATGTTGTGAAATAATCTTTAGCCTATTCAGTAATGGGGCTTCGGTGGTTTTTTTTAGCAAAATGAAATGTTTGATCTACTTATGTCTTTTTAAGATGTATGAGATCAATGTATTTTTTACTGTTGATCACATTGACGACAGCTTGTGTTTCCACTCCTATATGTTTAGCAAAACCTGGGGCATATATAAGTAGATCCTGATCTTTTTCTCTCATATGGTTTGCAAATTCGGTTGTAAACCTATTATAGGTAAAAGATTTTCTCTTAAGAACCTCCAAATGATTAGAAAGAGTTGTACTAGAAAGGATATGTCCCATGAATCGCATAGGATGCACAACCTTTAATTCAAGACCTCTTCGATTAAGGGTTATACCATGAGCTCCTAACTCCAAAAGGTTTTTTTCAGCGAGGTCTTTGATAAGGGTTTGAATTCTGACTTCATCTTCTGTGGTTAAACGAAGACTAAAGAAAAGTTGAGATGGCGTTGTCGGTCTTGGTAATGATACTATTGCAACTTGAGTATTGGAGCTTATAGGGCGTAAGTGGTGTATTTCTAGACTTTCTTTTGCGGCATTATCGGTGAAGTGATCAAAGTTAGAACACTGTTCCCAATCAGCCTCTGGTGTAGGGGCTCGTGAAGCTGGAGCAGAAATAAGAAGCCATTCGCTAGATGAGTTGTTCTTGGAGTTAACTAAATTCATAACTTTACCTATTAAATTTTACAAATGTTTCAAAATTAGCAGCGACTAAGTGGTGCAATCATAAAGGGCTTAGCACAGGGCAAAGCTCCGTAAACCATTAAATGACCTTTATCATAAAGGTAGGGCTCTTTTACAGCATCTTGAGTTAAGCGATCCGGAGAAAAATAAAAGTAGACTTCTTCTATTGAAGCCGGCAAATGATCAAGGATTTGATCTAAAGAAGGCATTTTACTTGCTACAACATCGAATAAATGCATGGTCTTATCTTCTAAAACCCAACATATAAGACCGTCTATCGCAGGGCTGTAATAAAGAGACCAATAAATAGGATATGAAGTGAAAAGTGCGTTAAAAGAAGAGATGAGACCCGTATCTTTAATCCAAAGGCAGTTAGAGAGAGGCTCTCGATTTTTGAAACAGTTAAGAAAAAGAGGATCATCTTTTGGCGCTACCATTGGAGTTAAAG
>CANNLR010000081.1 GCA_947505635.1 Chlamydiota bacterium | reverse complement strand
GATTTGCCCTGTACAAGCTCTAAAGCAGCTTGTATACATTTTTCTGCCCCTTCTTTTTCTCCAAGAGCAATATAACACTCGGCTGAGTAGAGAAAAGCAAAGGGATTTTCTATGTTTGTTAAGCTAGCCATAATAAAAGCTGTAAGTGCTAGCTGAGGATGATTTAAGTTTTTCTCTGCTAGTCCAAAAGCCATCCAAACGTTATGACGTCGATAATCAATAGAGCTTACGACATAAAAAACGTCGGCAGCTTCTTGATAATTTTTATGTTCATAGGCTCTAATTCCACACTGATAAAAGCATTCAATCGTGGCATCAGAAATAGAACATTGCTCTTGAAAAGAAGGGAGAAACTCTCCTTCTGGAGGAGCCTCTGTTGATTTATTGTGCATTTTCTCTACAAAAAGCTGTACACCCTTAGCCCACTCTGCTTTAATTGCATCAATGACTACAGGAGTTTCATGACCAGAGAGCTCCCGGTTAATCACAGCAAAACCCTGCTCTGTACGTTGTCTGATATCTTTTCCCGTAAAAAGATCCACTAATGTTGATCGAGATTGCTCTTTAATCTGCTTAGAAGATTGCAAAGGCGTTGGTTCTGGATCTGGAATGTTTTTCAACATCTCATCCACAAAAGCTGTAAATTTTTCATCTATACTTTCAAATACTTCATCTAACTTATCCATAAAAGCACCTTGTTAGCAATATTCACATAAAACACATTAACTTAATAATTGTATAAATATAATTTTAATTCAATGCAATTCGTAATTTATAACAAAATTAACATCATTTCTTTATAACATTAAATACTTTAGTAAAAATTTAGGGTGTTCGATCTTTTTTTTGCTTTATTCGAAGAAATCCGCTATCATGAAAGTTCTTCATTTTTGCCCAGGAAATATCCATGCTAGGAGCACTAAAAAAAATATTCGGCACAGCGCAAGGTCGCCTGGTGCATCGTTATGAGAAAATCGCAGAGAAAGTCATCGCTTTAGACTTGCAGTGGGAGTCCTTATCTGATGATGACATCCGCAATAAAACAGTTGAATTTAGAGATCGCATCGCACAAGGAGAAAGCTTAGACAGCTTACTACCAGAAGCTTATGCTGCATTACGAAATGCTTGTAGAAGACTTTGCGGAACAGAAGTTGATGTCTCAGGTTACAGTCAAAGATGGGATATGGTCCCTTATAAGGTTCAGATCATAGGGGCTGTTGCTATGCATTATGGAGCTATCTCTGAGATGCAAACGGGAGAAGGGAAAACCCTTACAGCCTGTATGCCTTTATATTTAAACGCTCTATCTGGAAAACCAGTTCACTTGGTTACCGTCAATGACTACCTAGCACAAAGAGACTGTGACTGGATTGGAACTATTTTCCGCTGGCTAGGCTTACGAGTCGAAGCCTTAACAGGAAACACGCCTCACCACCTTCGGGGACAAGTTTATGCTTCTGATATCGTCTATGGGACTGCTTCTGAATTCGGCTTTGACTATCTAAGAGATAACTCCATGGCAAGATCGGCTAAAGAACAGTGCCAAAGAGGTCATTTTTTTGCCATTGTCGACGAAGTCGACTCTATTCTTATCGATGAAGCAAGAACTCCATTAATCATTTCAGGGCCCTCTGGCAATACAAGACAGATGTATGATGTCTTAAAGACTCAGGTATCTGATATTGTGAAGATACAAAGAGATCTTTGTAATAAAATTGCCTCTGAAGCTAGAAAAGTCATAGATCTTTACTACCCTGCAACACCTGAAATGCCTAAACTCACAAAACAACAAGAAGAAGAAAAAAATGAAGCTGTGAAAAAGCTTTGGCTTGTTAGCAAGGGGATGCCGCAACATAAGATCGTTAAAAGGCTAAAAGAAGATCCTGATTTACGAGCTATCTTAGAAAAATGGGAAATTTACTTCCATGGAGAAGCTAACAAAGAAGAGCGCCTTTCTATGCTCTCAGAGCTTTTCATCATTGTTGATGAAAGAGCTAGCGAATACGAGCTAACTGACAAAGGGATTAACGCCTGGATTGCCTCAACAAAGCAGACAGCCTCTCATGACGATTTTTCCATGATGGACCTTGGATTTGAATATGCCGAAGTTGATGGGAACCTTGAACTTTCTGAACAAGAAAAGCTTCAAAAGAAAGTAGCTCTTCGAGAAGAAGACGCTCTTCGAAAAGAAAGAGCTCACAACTTAAGACAGCTATTTAGAGCGCATCTTCTTATGGAAAAAGATGTCGACTACATTATTCAAGAAGATAAAATTGTCATCATTGATGAAAACACCGGCAGACCACAACCTGGAAGACGATTTTCTGATGGATTACATCAAGCTATAGAAGCTAAGGAAGGGGTTGAAATTCAAGGTGAAACGCAAACTTACGCCACTATCACTTTACAAAACTACTTCCGCCTCTATACCAAGCTAGCTGGCATGACAGGAACTGCCATGACAGAAGCTAATGAATTTAAAGAGATTTATAAGTTAGAAGTACTAGCCATCCCAACTTATAAGAGCTGCAAAAGAGATGATTCTGACGATGAGATCTACATGACAGAGCGAGAAAAATATAACGCTATGTTAAAAGACATTCAAATCGTTCATGGGAAAAGTCGTCCTATTCTTATTGGAACAGAATCTGTAGAAGCTTCCGAAAAGCTCTCTCGCATTCTCAAGCAAAATAAGTTAGAGCACACTGTTTTAAATGCGAAAAATCATGAACACGAAGCTGAGATCATTGCAGAAGCGGGACAGTTAGGGTCCATCACGGTAGCTACCAACATGGCAGGACGAGGAACAGACATCAAGCTAAAACCTGGTGTTGCTGCGCTTGGGGGATTGCACGTAATAGGAACCACAAGACACCAATCAAGACGAATCGACAGACAGCTACGAGGTCGTTGCGCTAGATTAGGAGATCCTGGTTCTTCTAAGTTTTACGTCTCTTTTGAAGATGCGCTCATGCGCCTTTTCACCTCTCCTCGCGTAACAAGTTTCTTACAAAGATTCCGTCCTCCTGAAGGAGAAGCGATCACGGCAAAGATTCTTAATAAATCTATTGAAACAGCGCAAAAAAGAGTGGAACAAAGAAACTATACCATCCGTAAGCACACGTTAGAATATGATGATGTCATGAATCGACAAAGAGCTGAAATATACTCTTTCCGCAATGATGTTCTTCGATCTGCAGATCTTCTTGGAATTGCTAAAGAGATCTTAGAAAACGTTTGTTGCCAGATGAGTCAAACGTTCTTCAAAAGTAAGGCCAATGAAGGGGGATGGGACCCTCAAGGCTACAGAGAATGGCTTATGGAGCAGTTCCCTGTCACCTTTGAAGCTAGCGCTTTCGATAGTGACTATCTTTCCTTAGAAGAAATAGAAACGATTGCTCAACAAAAAGTGCTTGAATCTTTTGATCACAAACTAGCTGCTGAAACAGAGATCATCCGCTCAACACAAGTCTTCCTTCCAGCTCACATAACAAAACTAGAGCCAGAAAAGATCTTACAAGAAATCGTTCGGGGTATTTTAATTCGTAATATTGATCGTTACTGGCAAGAGCATCTCTTGCACATTGACCACCTAAGAACCGAAGTGCACTTGCGCACGGTAGGACAAAAGGATCCTCTTCTAGAGTTCAAGCATGAAGCTTTTGCTCTATTTGACACCTTTAGCTCTAAAATCAAAATAGAGATTGCTCACGCTCTTTTTAAATTTGAAATGAACCCGGCTCAAAGAATACAACCTCCACAAAATGTTGTGAAAGCCCTTCAAGAGCCCTTTAGAGTTCAACTATCGCTTCTTCCTGAGATGGAAGAGGCCCTTACTGAAGAGTAAGATTCTAGATAAGGTGAGTTTTTTAGCTCACCTTACTTTTCTTAATACCATAGTACAACATCGGCAAAGCAAGAAGACAAAACAAGAACCAGTATTTACAATTCCACTCTAATCGTAAAAAACCTTCATCTGAAAAAAGTCCCTGCATCAGTCCTAAGATCAGCAAGCTAGATCCTACAAGAGCAAACAGCAGAGCGACAAACCCTGACCGATCTCCCTCTTCTTCTATAGCAACGGCCTCTTGAGCTGGCAAAGAAAGCCCGCCAAAAGGACCCTCTTTTTGAGGTGTTGGCGATTTGAACTTTGGAGAAAACTCACTTTCTATCTTCATATAATCTGAACTCCTTTGCCCATAAAGGGGAGCATAAGCTGATGTCACACTTTCTTGCACGGAAGAAGGGGCAGCAGATTCTGCTAATAGTGGCATCCCACAATATAGACAGGTATCTGCTTCAACAGAAATTCTTCCTTCACAATGAGTACATATTCTTTGTTTGTCCTTGACCATTTTTCTTTTCCTTTTGATGGAATCTTTCTCCACATCGTCTCACATTCATGAGATATCAGGCTAGAATTTTCACAAGGCAGCCTCTTAAAAAACCATAAACACTATGTTGATCCTTGCATAAAGCCGGCTAATAAAGGATAAGAGCAAGGATTAGACTCTATCTCTTTTTTATATCCACCTTCCACAATTTCTCCTCCTTGCAGATAAAAAATCTTAGCGTCTAAAGCTTGCACTAAACTCATGTCGTGCGTTGTTATCAAAACGATATGATTTTCCTTAGCAAGATCTTTAATATATTTAGCAACCTCAAGTGTTAAGAAGGGGTCTAAGGCAGATGTAGGCTCATCTAAACAAATAATCTCTGGCTTTAAAGCGACAGCTCTTGCAATCGCTAAACGTTGCTTTTGCCCACCGGAGAGCCTTTTAACATTTAGCTTAGCCTTATCTGCAAGATGATATCTTTCTAACAGCCCTGTTGCTATAGCAAGAGCTTCTTCCTTGCCCTTCCCCTGTTGTTTTATTAAAGCGAGTGTAATATTCTCTTCCACACTTAGGTGCTCAAATAGATTAAAATGCTGAAAAACCATTCCTACAGTTGCTTTTTTTCCTACAATAGCTAGATCTAAAGGGACTCCATTAAGAAGACAAACTCCCTCATCTATCGTTTCTAAATGGTTTAAAGCTCGCAAAAAAGTAGTCTTACCCGCTCCTGAACTTCCCAAAAATATAGCAACTTCTCCCCTTCCTAGGCTAAAGCTTATATTTTTTAAAATTGGAAACTTAACTATCCCTTTCACCTCAAACATACACTGCCCCCTTTTTTTCTAGCTTCTTCACAAAAAAAGAAACAACTGTCGTTAAAATCAGATAAATACAGGCGCTTGCTAAAAGAATGGAAAAAGGATCATAGGTTCGACTTCGAATGATCGAAGCTTCTTTAGAAAGTTCCATCACCCCAACAATCGAAGCCAGACTAGAATCTTTAATCAAAGTAACCACCTCATTTCCTAAAGCTGGCAAAGCCACTTGAAAAGCTTGCGGCAAAACAACAAACCGAAGGGTCTTAAAAGAACTTAAGCCTAGAGCATAAGCTGCTTCTACCTGTCCCTTAGGAACCGCATTTATCCCTGATCTAACAATTTGGCTAATATAGGCTCCACTATTAAGTCCCATAGCTATTGCAACTGACCAAAAAGGAGAAATTCGAAGACCAAATTCAGGAAGCACATAAAATACAAAAAGAATCTGCACGAGCATAGGAGTCCCTCGAAAAAAGGCAACATACCCTCCTGCCAACCCCTTTACTATCTTCACTTCCGATTGCTGAGCAAGAGCAATCCCTGTCCCTAATAAAAACCCGAGAGAGGCCGCTACACAAGCAATCTGCATCGTTAAAGCAGCCCCTTTCAACAAAGCTGGCAAAGACTCTAGGATTAAAGAGCTATCAATCATAAAAGCTTCCATTTATTCTTATACTGCAAAAGAGTTCCATCTTTTTCCATTTCATCAAGAATGCTTTGAACTTCTGTAAGCAACTTCGTATTTTTTTTAGAAAACACAAGAGCGCAGCTTTCTGAAGCCTCCCCTAAAGAAGTTACCTGAAACTTTTTAGAATTTTGTGAACTAAAAAAAGCATCGACTGTGCTTTTAGCTGTAATAAAAGCTGAGGCTCTTCCTTTTTGCAAAGCTAAAAAAGCATCAGCAGGGGCGGCTAGTCTCAAAACTTTATACCCCGATTTGGAAGAGATAAAACTATCTGCCGTATACCCTTCATTTACAACTATAACTTCCCCCATAAGTTCTTCTAATGAAGCTTTATCCCCTACAAGGGTTAAAAGAACCAAAGGATCCCCATCTAAATAAGACTTTGAAAAGTTCACACGTTTAGCTCTTTCTGCTGTGATGCTCATTCCTGCTGCAATAAAATCCACTCCTCCTAACATGAGATCAGGAAGTAAAGCCTCAAAAGACATATCTTTAAACTGAACTTCTTTCAAAAGTCTTTTTCCTACTTCTTTTGCAATATCTATATCAAATCCGACAAAAGCATCCCCTTCTCTGAAGCTAAAAGGAGGAAATTCTGTATTAGTTCCAACTATTAATGAGGTATTTTCTCCCCCAAACAACCCCACACACCCCACTAGACATAATATGATTTTTTTAAACATCTCAACCCTTCTCCTTAAAAGAAAGTTTATCACAAATTAACAAGTACACCTTTTCTATCTCTTCCTTAATTTTAGGCACAACAAACACCACATTTTCTCCGGCAAGACACCCCAAAATCGGTAAATCTGTGTATTGATCTAAACAATCTCCTACAAAAGCAGCGAGCGCTGGGTGCGTTTTAATAACGATCGTTGTTTCATTGTATTCAATGGACAAGACAGCCAACGTAAGAATCTGCGTTTGCACATCAACAGATGGCAACTCGTAAAACAACCCTCCCTTGATCCGTTTTTTCACAATCCCAAGCCTTGCCAAGTCTCTAGATACCGTTACTTGGTTTGTTTCTATCCCATATACATTTAACAATTTCTCAACCAACTTATTCTGATCAGACATAAGTCCCTTACTAACAATCTCTTTTATAGCATCTTGCCTGCTTATCATTCGTCCCTCAAGTGTATTAAAATTCACTTCTGCGTGTATTTTAATACAAATCGAGATAAATCGTCTATTTATATTAATATTTGAATTCTTTTTATCTTTTTAAATAACATCTAAAATACCCTCCCTAGATCGGCATGTTTTTCTTGAAGTATTGTAATCTATACGAGACAATAGGATATAATTTCACATGGATGGTTGATTTGTCGAACAGTATACCTAAGGATCCACGACTCCCTATCGGGGTCGACGATTACAAAGACTTAATTGACAAGAACTGTCTTTATGTTGATAAAACATCTCTAATCAAAGAATTTTGGGAAGAAGGAGCCTTGGTCACACTGATCACTCGCCCTCGACGTTTTGGGAAATCTATCACACTTTCCATGCTCAGGTACTTTTTTGAAAAAACTGAACAATCCACAGCCTATCTTTTTGAAAAGATGGTCATTTGGCAGGAAGAGGAATTTAGAAAAATTCAAGGAACATACCCCGTTATCTTCATTTCCTTTAAAGATATTAAAGCAACAACCTGGAAACAAGCCTATCTAGAACTTAAAGGATTATTAGCCGAGGAGGTCAGACGCACCCTTAAGCCCTTACTTCCTATGATGGATGATGATTATAAAACCACCTACCAGTCTTTAATTACAAAAACAGCAGATGAGGTCGACTTCAATGGAAGCCTTCTTTTTATCACAAAAGTATTTAAAGAGTGCCTCGGGAAAAATACAATTATATTAGTCGACGAATACGACACCCCCATCACTCACGCTTATGTTCATAATTATTATGATCAAATGATCGAATTTATGCGCCAAACACTATCCAAGGCTTTAAAAGGGAATAGTCAGTTACATCGTGGCCTCATGACTGGAGTTGTCAGAACAGCCAAAGACGGTATT
>CANNLR010000080.1 GCA_947505635.1 Chlamydiota bacterium | reverse complement strand
TAGCTATGCCTTACAAGCCATCATCTGGAGTCTAGATGAGCAAGAAAATTGGGGCAAAATAGGCATAGAAAAAGCCTCTAAAGATATTGCAGAGATTTTTGGGCTTCATTATAAAAAAATAATTATCCCCATGCTCTACTCAAGTCTTACTGGGAAAAAGCAAGGCCCTCCACTTTTTGATTCTGTCGATATTTTAGGTAAAGACAGAACGCGAGCTCGACTCTTGCAATCTATTGAATTTTTGGGAGGAATCTCTAATAAAAAAATGGATCTTCTAACCAAAGCTTGGATAAAAAAAGACGCAAAGGAACTATCATAGTTCCTTTGCATCTAATACTGGATCAGAAAGATCCTTAGAAGCATCAGAAATAATGTATGAGCGGTTATAACCACTTTGTGCACAACCGGCTAAACAAAAAAGGGCAAGTAAACATATGACAATCTTCATAAAGGCAAAATCCTTTAAATATGATATATCTTCTTTATTTACCCTTTCTTGGGGCTTTTGTCTATGATTGATTTATCTATTTCAAAACCAATTTACAATAAAGCAACTCCCTGCATAGCAAAAGTCAAAGAAAAAATTATTTTAACTGGACCTGGTTCTGCTAAAGAAACCTATCACATTTCTTTAGACATTGAGAACACGCAACTAGAATTTCGTCCTGGAGACTCCCTTGCTATTTTTCCAAAAAATGATCCTAAATTTGTCTCACAGGTTCTTTCCTTCTTAGGATGCCATCCAGAAAAAAACCTTATCGATCCAAGATCTGGACTAGAAATGAGCGCATTTTCTTATTTTAGCTCGAAAATAAACCTAGCTAAAGTCAGTTCTTCCTTACTAAGATACTTAACAGAGCTCCCCATCCATCTCGAAAAAAAGATCTACTTTTCATCTTTGTTTCAATCTGAAAACAAACCTTCTTTAATCGACTTCATTGCAAAAAATGATCTTATAGAAGTCCTATCTCACATAAAAGAACCTCTAGACTCCATCTCCCCCCTTCTTGAGCACCTCTCTCCCCTACTCCCTAGGTTTTACTCTATTAGCTCCTCTTTAAAAACACATACCAATGAAGTACATCTTCTTGTAGCGCTAGCTTCTTATTCCTATAAAGAAGAAACTCGATACGGAGTAGCAAGTCACTTTCTTTGCAACCTTGCAACCCCTGGAGATACTGAAATTTCCTTATATGTACAACCTTCTAAACACTTCAAACTACCTGACGATCCTGAAGCCAATATAATCATGATAGGCCCAGGAACCGGTGTAGCCCCTTATAGAGCCTTCTTACAAGAACGAATTGCAGAAGAAGCTACAGGACAAAACTGGCTCTTCTATGGCGGCAGATATCAAGCTAGCGACTTCTTATATAGAGATTTATGGACAAAGTGGCAGCAAGAAGGCAAACTTCGCCTCTCTACTTCTTTTTCTAGAGATCAACAGCAAAAAGAATATGTGCAACATGCTCTGCTAGCAAACTCCAAAGAAAT
This sequence comes from Chlamydiota bacterium, assembly GCA_947505635.1. Classification (GTDB taxonomy): domain Bacteria; phylum Chlamydiota; class Chlamydiia; order Chlamydiales; family Rhabdochlamydiaceae; genus CAIJXB01. The sequence goes on along the minus strand of CANNLR010000080.1, from coordinate 6,412 downwards.
CTTCCAATGGATCGAAAAAGGAGCCTACTTCTATATATGTGGAGATGCTCAGAACATGGCTAAAGATGTAGAAGCTACCCTTATAGCCCTTATCAAACAAGAGGGCTCCTTTTCTGATGAAGAAACTAAAGCCTATTTTAAAGCCTTGAAGACCTCCAAACGCTATCTTACAGACGTATACTAAATTAAGCATTTCATAAATAGTACTACAACTATTCCTGTTTGCATAATAAAAAAGATTAATCTATACTATTCTTCATAAAATTAAAGGAGAACAAAAAATGAAACACCGTAGCATATTATCAGTACTTATATTGCATCTTGTAACATTCGGAATCTATTCATGGTATTGGTCCATAAAAACCAAAGGCGAAATGAATAGATTAGGCGCAAAGAAGATTCCAACAGCTTGGATATGGTTAATTCCTCTCGTGGGCACTATATGGTGGGACTGGCGGTACTGCAAAGGAGTAGAGCATGTTACAAAAGGCAAACTCTCGGGAGTTCTAATATTTTTGCTAAAGATTTCTGCAGGTTTCGGGATCGCTACCTACTATACTATTGGCTTCTCTTCTTTTGTATTGATTCCCAACCTTATTATTGGATGTATTGTCCTTGCTATTCTTCAAAATAGCTTTAATTCCATATCTTTAACCAAGAATACGGGAATCATCCAAGATATTTAAAACATAAAAAAGATTACAACAAATCTAAAACTAGCTGCCCCGGAAGAGGAATGAGTCCTTTTTTCCCATCTATAGCATAGTGGGGAAGAAAACTTTCTCTTCCTGTTTTTTTTAGCTCATAGCTAAAAGAAGCAAGCCCCTCCAAATGTAATTTTTGGTACAATCTCAAAGCAACCCATCCCATAGTCCGCCGAGCATTAATCTCTACAATTGGCTGTAAAGTGACTTTGCTTGTTTGAGGATGTTTATAAACCATCGCATCAAATCCTACAGGACCAAAAAAACCCAGCCCTCCCATCTTCTCTAATGCTTTTTTAGCATACATAAGATGCTCTTCTAAAAATCCTTGATTCTCTTTAAATAATAGATCTATTGGACCAACAAGACTTTTGCGATAAATCCCTCTTGGAGAATTTTCACAGATAGTAGCTCCAAGATAAGAGATTAATCCCCCTTCAGCAATATACCACTGTGAACTAAAATCCAACACCCTCTCTACCCAAGGTTCTGCTATAATATAAGGAGATCTAGCTTTTTCTCTTCGAAAAAACTGTATAGCTAGATCTTCTTCATTCTCTTTATACAAAATACAATGCCCTCTACCCGAAGCGCCATATAAAGTTTTTAACACTTTAGGGCCCCTCCCAGCATGATACCACGTTATAATATCAGACTCCGAGGCAAGCAACTCTGCCCCTGGTAATTTGGGGCTTAAAGCAAATGAAAAATCTTTACCATTGACCTGTTTTATAAGGTCCCAATTGGGGATCTTATAAAAACAGTTTTTATTGAGGGCCCACTCAGCCAATAAAAGAGAAGGCCCCCAAGAAGAAAGCGCCTGTTTTTTTTCCAAAGGACTTTGCAAAAAAACAACAGAAGGAGGAGTTAGCCCTAAGAGCTCTATTCTCTCGAAATATCCTTCCTCTGGAGGGAATAGTAATAAAGCACTTTCTGAATCTTCAGTCAAAACACAAGATAAGTAATGTAGTTGCAAATAGATCAGGTGTCTCGACAGATACTCTTCAATAGTATTTGCTGAAGAAACGAGCTCTTCTTCAAAAAAAGGATTTATAAAAAGTAATTGCTTCACAAAAAACCTTCCGTACTTATGGACTTTTTTCCAAGAAAACGAGTATACCTGGATATATAGATATTGCAAAGGAGTCTGCCTTGAAAAAACTAAGAGTAGGGATTTTATTTGGAGGCAAATCATGCGAACATGAAGTCTCTTTACTTTCTGCAAAAAATGTCATTGATGCACTAGATAAAACTAAATATGAACCTATTTTGATTGGCATCGATAAAACAGGAGCATGGCATATAAAAAATCCCCTAGAATATCTCATGCATGCTCACGACCCTAAACAGATATCACTTCACGGATCCTCAAATAATATTGCCATCGCTACAAAAGAAGGCGCCGGATCTTTTCTTCACACTACATCCCCCTCCTCGACCTCTGTTGATGTCATCTTTCCTGTATTACATGGAAGTTATGGAGAAGATGGAACTATTCAAGGCTTACTAAAAATAGCTAATATCCCTTTTGTGGGAGCTGATGTTTTAGGATCTGCCATTGGAATGGATAAAGACGTGGTAAAACGTCTTTTAAAAGAATCTGGTATTGATACAGCTAACTGCATCACACTTAGAAAATTCGAAAAAGATCTTTTCTCTTACGAAGAAATTGTACAAAAAATTGGACTTCCTTTTTTTGTTAAACCAGCTAACGCAGGGTCTTCTGTTGGAGTTTCAAAAGTTAAAAAAGAAGAAGATTTCACTTCAGCCATAACACAAGCCTTCTTATATGATAAAAAAATATTATTAGAAGAATATATCGAAGGACGAGAAATTGAGTGTTCAGTGCTGGGTAATGACCACCCCATTGCTTCTCTTCCCGGAGAAATCATCCCTCATCATGAATTCTATTCTTACGAAGCTAAGTATCTAGATGACCTTGGAGCTACACTAGAAGTCCCTGCCAAGCTAGATCCCTCCACATCCAAGAATGTACAAGAAACGGCTGTGAAGGTATTTCAAGTTCTTTGCTGCGAAGGGATGGCCAGAGTAGACTTTTTCTTACAAAAATCAGGAAGACTTGTCGTCAACGAAATCAACACCATTCCCGGATTTACTAAAATCAGCATGTATCCTAAGTTATGGCAAGTAAGCGGACTTTCCTACTCAGACCTTCTTGATCAATTAATCCACCTAGCTTTAGATAGGCATCATCAAGAGCTCAAAATACAAACAGAATACCAATCTATCACAACCCTCAACCCTGAAAGCCTTATAACATGACATCATTTCCCTCTTATAAAGTTGGCCTAGGACAAGATAGCCACCGATTTCTTTCTCCTGAATCTTCCAAACCATGCATCATCGGAGGACTCATCTTTGAAGACACTCCTGGCCTTGCAGCAGATTCTGACGGGGATGTTGTCTTTCATGCTATTTGTAATGCGATCACCTCCATTTCCGGAATCTCCATTCTAGGAGGAATCGCTATCGAGCTTTGTCATAAAAATGGCATTACAGATAGTCAGGTCTATTTAGAGCGCGCAATAGAATCTCTTGGTCTTTGGAAAATAGAACATGTTGCCATTTCTATAGAAGGACAAAGGCCTCGACTAGAACCTCGCAATCTAGAAATGCGACAAAAAACTGCCAATGTATTAAAAATCGACTTAGATCAAGTTGGCATTACCGCCACTTCAGGAGACGGCCTTACCGACTTTGGATGTGGAGAAGGATTACAATGTTTTTGTATCTTAACGGTAAGAAAAAACTAAAAAACTCCAATCTGTTTTATTGTAAATGCAACGAATTTCAGCTTCTTTTTTCGTTAAAAATCAAGAGACTGAAAAAGATCTTAGATTCTTCAAAATCCTATTTGCTTTTAATTCTAGAGAGCGGTAAGACTGGACGTAGATGGAGGGAAAATAGCTATGGAAGTACTGAAAATTAAAGGGGGCATTTCTTTAGAGGGTCATGTCAAAGCCTCTGGAGCAAAAAATGCTGTAACAAAAATTCTTGTTGCCTCACTGATCTCTGATAAACGCTGCACAATTTACAATGTTCCTAACATCAATGAAGTCGAGATAACAGTAGAACTCTGTAAAGAAATTGGCTCCGAAGTGCATTGGGATAGAAAAGAAGGAGTTATTGAAATAGTTACAAAAGAGCTCAAATCTTTATATATTCCACAAAGATTTTCCGGCTCTAATCGAATTCCTATTTTAATGATCGGAGCTCTTCTTGGTCGCACTGATGAAGATATCATCATCCCTACAGCCGGGGGATGTAAAATAGGAAATCGTCCTGTTGATTTTCATATTCAAGCTCTAGAAAAACTAGGGGCTATTATTGAATATCGAGTGATGAAAAAAGAAGGGGCTTACTTTGCAAGAGCGCATCAAGGACTGAAGGGAACACTCATCCATCTAGATTATCCCTCTGTTGGAGCAACAGAAAACTCTATCTTAGCTGCTGTACGCGCTAAAGGTTCTACTGTCATTAAAAATGCTGCCATTGAGCCTGAAATTCTAGATTTGATCTTGTTTTTACAAAAACTTGGAGCTCACATCTATGTCGATGTAGATAGAACGATACGCATTAGCGAAACGACTCAATTTTATGATGTAGAACATACTGTTATCACAGACAGAATCGAAGCTGCTTCTCTCGGGATGGCCGCTATAAGTACAAAAGGAAGAGTATTTGTTGAAGGAGCTCAGCATCAACACATGATCACCTTTTTAAATAAGCTACGCGAAATCAACGCTGGCTTCCAAGTAAAAAGCACAGGGATCGAATTCTTCTATCAAGGGCCTTTAAAAGGGGGCGTTCACATTGAAACCGATGTGTACCCAGGATTTGCTACTGATTGGCAACAACCTTTTGTTGTTCTTCTAACGCAAGCTCATGGTTTTTCTGTTGTTCACGAAACAGTTTATGAAAATCGTTTTGGTTACACAGAAACCCTTAACCAAATGGGAGCAGACACAGCTCTTTTTACCCACTGCCTTGGAGGGAAGACTTGTCGGTATGCCTGTCAAGGATATCGCCATAGTTTGCTAGTTAAAGGGATCACGCCCCTCACTGCAAAAGAAATTGTAATTCCAGACCTAAGAGCAGGATTTGCTTATGTAATGGCAGGGCTTTTAAGCCAAGAAGAAACAACCATCTCAGGCCTTTTCTACCTAGATCGAGGGTATGAAAATTTAGAGGGTAAGCTTCTAGCTCTTGGAGCCCAGATAAAAAGAGAACAAACGGACGAAACCATACAAAAGCTACATACGCTCGGAAGTGCTAAGTCCCAAAAGCTCTAATCCCTTTTCTAACACCAAGCCTGCTGCCTCAGAAAGGAGAAGCCGGCTTGTTTCTTCTTCTGTTCCCTCTACCCTACAGTCTCGATAAAAAATGTTAAATTTCTCCGCTAAAGCATAGAGATAGTCAGCTAGTCGATTAGGAAGTAAATCTCTTGCAATAGCTTGTAAAATTTCTGCAAATTGACAAAGATGTAAAGTAAGGTCTATTTCACTTACATGCGATAATACAATCTTTCCATTTTTCATCAATAAATTAAGGTCCTTCCCACTTTTTCTCTTAATGCCCTGAATTCTCACAAAAGCATAAAGCAAAAAGGCCGCCGTATTCCCTTCAAACTTGAGCATCCGATCATAACTAAATGTATAATCTTTTACTCTATTTCCAGAGAGGTCTGCATATTTAACAGCTCCTATTCCTAAGGTCTTCGCTATCGATTCTTTTTCTGTAGAGGTTATCTCGGGCAATCTTTCTTCTACAATGACTCTAGCTCGGTCAACAGCTTCTTGTAAAAGGTCGATCAGCTTTTCAGTTGCCCCTGACCTAGTTTTAAATTTCTTCCCATCCAACCCTAATACAACTCCAAACGTAACATGATCTAACCGAACCTTAGATGGGTCATAGTATCCTGCTTTTCTTGCAGCTTGAAAAACCATATCAAAATGCAAAGCTTGACCTGCATCCGTTAGAATAATAATACGATCTGCTTTTTCTACTTCTACACGGTGCTTCAGGGCTGCAACATCTGTTGTTTCATAATTATAACCCCCATCTCTTTTTTGGATAATCATCGGCAGGGGCTGCCCATCTCTCCCAAAAACACCCTCTAAGAAAACGCATTTAGCTCCATCAGATATGGTAATCAATCCCTTCTTTTCAAAGTCAGCTACAATATCTGCTAAAAAGGGATTATAAAAAGACTCGCCCCTTTCCTCGATCTTTACATCTAGTAAATCATAGATGGATTGAAAAGCTTTTCGGGAAATCATACAAATCATTTCCCAGGCTTTAATTGCTAGAAGATCCCCCCCTTGCAATTTCACCACTTGCAACTGAGCTTTCTTTTTAAACTCCTCGTTTTCATCAAAACACTTTTTGGACTCTTTGTACCATCCCATTAGATGTTCCAAATCGGTAGACTCTTTTCCAGAAAGGACTTCAGGGTGCTGTTCTTGTAAGTATTGAATTAACATTCCGAACTGCGTTCCCCAGTCTCCAATATGATTGAGACGAAGAACGTTATATCCCAAGAAATTAAACACACGCGCAAGACTATCGCCAATAATCGTAGATCGAAGATGTCCTACATGCAACTCCTTAGCTACGTTAGGAGAAGAAAATTCTACAATTACTTTTTGAGGATGAGAAAGTCTTGAAACTCCTAGAAAAGGATCTCT
>CANNLR010000079.1 GCA_947505635.1 Chlamydiota bacterium | reverse complement strand
GTGATTGATATCTCGGTGACGGCCTTTATAGTAATTTACCTTGCTTGCTCAGCGGCTCTTTTAAAAATTCTTATCCAAGAAAAAAAAAGATCCTTAAAACATCTAATTATTCCTCTATTATCTATAGTCTTTTGCCTCTGGATCCTTGCTTTCAACTCTATTTTTAACTTACTTTTATGCTCTTTACTTGTTTTAATTGGTATCCCCATTTACATTAAGCAACGCAAAACGATTTAGACTTTTACGCTAAATTGAAAACTTTTTGAAAAATTAAGTCACAGCTATAATGAGATTAACGCGCTTTATGAAAATTACTATGTTATCTGTTTTTGCACTAATCTTTTCTATTAATTTGCAAAGCGAGGAATTAATGAAATTTCAATTACAAAGTCAGGCTTTTAAAGAATGTGAAAAAATCCCCTCTAAATATACATGCGATGGAGAAAACATTTCCCCTCCTCTTAGCTGGGATTTTGCTCCCTTAGGAACAAAAAGCTTTGCCTTGATTGTCGATGATCCTGATGCTCCCGGTGGAATAAAAATCCATTGGGTCGTTTACAACATTCCCTCAACAGTGTTTTCTTGTAAAGAAAATGAACCCCCAACAGGATCTTCACCTGGAGCAAATGATCAAGGACAACCTAAGTATAGAGGCCCCTGTCCCCCTGACGGCACACATCGCTATTTCTTTAAACTCTACGCACTAAAGCAAGACTTAAAGTTACCAAAAGGGGCAACGAAACAGGAAGTTGAAGATGCTATGCAGTCTTTAGTCTTAGGGGAGGCTCAACTTATAGGAACCTATAGTCGCAACCAGTGAAGAATTAGACATCACAAGAGTACTTGCCAGCTTCATTGAGTTCTTTCCATTTAGCAAGACTCAGGCGATAAAGAACGCTCTTTTTCAATCTATGTCCCTCGGGCAACTTAGGATGGTCAAAGTCTCCTTTTGGGTCATACTGCATTCCGATCTTTGACATCACAGTTCTTGAAGGAATATTTTGTTCTGCTGTGAAGGAGACAATTTCAGATAATCCCAACGTTTCAAAAGCATATCTAAGGCAAGCTATGGCCCCTTCGGTTGCATAGCCCTTGCCCCAATAACGAGATTCAAGTCTCCATCCGATTTCAATAGCAGGGGAAAAGTGAACGGGACAAGTTGTCTTATCTATACTATTTAACCCTAGGAATCCAATAAAGTCAGAAACATTTGGGATAGAAACCGCTAAAAATCCATATCCAGTTTCTTCGATTTTGCTTTGCATTTTTTTTGCTAGTTGATCGCTTTCTTCTCTACTCATAACAGAAGGAAAATACTCCATTACTTTTGGGTCTGCATTCATCTGCGCAAATGGCTCTAAATCGCTTTCACGCCAAGAGCGTAAGATGAGCCTTTTTGTTTTGATTTCTAATATCATCGTGGCAATCCTTCCTCGACTTTAAAAATAATTCAAGCACATTGCTTTTTTCATTTCTTCTAGCGTACGAGCTGTCGTTTGCTGAGCTTTCTTAGATCCTTCCAATAGAATACGCATAACAGTCTCAGGATCTTTAGCAAATTCCTCTCTTCTTTTTCTGATAGGAGCTAAAAAGTCTTGTAGCACCTCATTAAGACGCTTTTTAACGATAGAATCACCAAGTCCACCTCTTCTATAATGGGCCTTCATCTCCTCTAAAGCAGCGAGGTCTTGATCAAATACATCAAGGTAAGTAAATACGGAGCTAGCTTCTACATTCCCGGGATCTTCTACTCTTAGATGACCTGGATCCGAAAGCATCCCCTTTACCTTTTTAGCTATTTCTTCTGAAGAGTCTTTTAAATAGATACAGTTGCCCATCGACTTACTCATCTTGGCTTGCCCATCAATTCCTGGCAGTCTTGCCATTTTAGGAATAAGAGCCTCTGCTTCTACTAAGACATCTGTCTTGTAGATACGATTAAAATGACGAACGATTTCGTTGGTCTGCTCGATCATAGGACGCTGATCTTCTCCTACAGGAACTAAGTCTGCTTTAAAAGCTGTGATATCAGCTGCCTGACTTACTGGGTAGATCATAAACCCTGCTGGGATATTATCTTTAAAACCCTTCTGATTGATCTCTTGTTTTACTGTAGGGTTGTGCTTAAGACGGTTCCATGTAACCAAATTTAAATAATATAGAGTCATCTCAGGAAGTTCAGGAAGCTGTGATTGAATAAAAAGAGTGGACTTTTCGGGGCAGATTCCTACAGCTAAATAATCTAAAGCTACTTGTAAAACGCTATCTCTTACCTTCATAGGATCGTGTGCATTATCTGTCAAAGCTTGCGCATCTGCAATCATCACAAACTGGGTGCAGCTGTCTTGCAAGGCAATCCTGTTTTGCAAAGAGCCCACATAATGGCCTAAATGCAAAGGACCCGTTGGACGATCTCCTGTTAAAATAATTCTTTTCTTAGACATACATTTTCTCCTAGTTAGTACCAGGATAAACTACCCTTCAGCTTAAAGTCAAAATATACAATCAAGATTAGGTCTTGATCTCCAAAACTTCAATTTTGACCTGAATTCGACTTTTTTTATAGATAGGATGCTTGGGATCTTTTGCTGATAAAGGTTCTATGCAAATGTAAGAAGCATCCTTTGGTCTATAAAGCTGCCAAGAAGCTTCCCCTCCTTCCACAAGAAATGAAATTTTTAAAGTAAACCGCTTGTTCTCGTAGAAAATTTCAAACCCTTCTTTTCCCTTTTTTGGAATGAAGCCGACATCTACCTCTTGCATGGCATCAAAAAAAAGATTTCCTTTCTCATCTAATAAAGAAGTTGGAATAGGTTTCCATTCATCTTGTTCCCGATACATATTTTCTACAGCAGCTTTAATCCTTCCCCCTCCTGAGGGCAACGTATAATAATAATGTAGTCCCACTAGAGAAGATTTTTCTGCTTCCACAGAATAATCTAATAAAAGCCCTTTGGGCAATAAAGAAACCGCAAGCTCCATCTGAAAAGAAAAACCTTCTAAAAGAGAAAGAGGAACTCCATTCCAAAGGTCGGATCCTGAAAGTTTTGCCTGAATAGAAGAACCCGTAGACTGAACATTCCAAGGGGCATATCTTGCAATCCCATGGGAAAAAGGCTCCAAGACCCCTTTAGCTCTTAGTTTTGCAATATGAGGGAATAATGACTCAAAAGGAACCTTGGGAATTTGATCTGCCGGCCTATGATGAAAATGAGGACCGATCAAACTACCTAATCCCGCAAAACGCTCTTCAAATAACGGCCTCGTATTTAGATCAATAATATCTATGCCGCCTACTTGAAACTGCATGAGATTCATCCCTTTTGCAGAGGCAAAAACAGCAACCACATCTTTATTTTTTAAAATAACTGAGTCCATCACCTATCCCCTTTTCAGCTCAACCTAACGTAATAAATAATTAAATATCTACCTCAAAAATCTGTATACGCTTAAAGAACTACTACATTTTTTTTTGTTAACCTGTTAGGATAAAAATCATGAAAGAAACAGATGAACTCTACTGCCCTATCACTCCACTTCCTGAGTATATTGGATTATACAAGATTGTAAAAAAAATCGCTTCAGGGGGAATGGGAGAAGTTTTTTTAGCAATAGATCCCTTTTGTCAAAGAAATTTAGCCCTTAAAAAGATCAGAAGCGACAAAATGGACTACCCGGGGCTTCGAGAACGCTTTTTAAAAGAAGTGAAGATCGCTGCGCAACTATCACATCCCAGCATCATCCCTATTTATCAAATTCATCAAACAGAAACCGAAATTTACTACACGATGCCTCTTGTAGAGGGGGAAACGTTAAAAGAAATTATCCAAACTACGTTAAAGCAAGAAAAAGCAGGACTTCCTGAGCACCCCGTAGGATCTTCTATTCCGGCTTTGATGAGAATCTTTTTGAACATCTGCCAAGCGATTGCCTATTCCCATGCAAAAAAAGTTTTACATAGAGATCTGAAACCAGAAAACATCATTATTGGACCCTATGGAGAAGTGCTTATTTTAGATTGGGGGCTTGCTGATTTTGTCTTTTCTACAGAAGAAGACCTCCCTATGGAAGAGGAGCCTGAAGATGCCGATGCCTCTTCTTTAACAAGACCTGGCAAGATCGCAGGAACTCTAGCCTACCTAGCTCCTGAAAGGATCTTCGGAAAAAAAGCTTCCTATACTTCCGATATCTATGCGCTCGGAATCATCCTTTACCAGCTACTGACGCTAAGATTTCCTTTTAGACGCAAAAGCGTTAAGCAATATAAAAAAGAGATCTCTCATGAATCAATAGTAGAACCCGCAGAAAGAGCTCCTTACCGAGATATCCCCCCTCAACTTTCCCATATTGCCAAGAAGTGTCTTGCAAAACGTCCAGAAAAAAGATATGCACGGGTAGAAGAGATTTTAGTAGATCTTAACAACTACATAGAAGGACATGCAGAGTGGATCCCCTACTCCAGCCTTCAGATAGATTGTAAATCGGACTGGAAGTTCCAAGAAAACATTCTCCTAGCTAAACATGTTGCCCTGACGCAAAAATCAGACATCATGGAATGGGTAAATTTAATGATTGCTGAAGAATCCTTTCCTGGGAAAATCAAAATAGAAACTCATGTAAGAATTAAAGAAGAAGGGAGAGGCTTAGGCTTTTTGCTTAATCTTAAACCTCTTGAAGAGGGCAAAGACTTTTTCCAAGAAAGCTTTTTCATCTGGATTGGCTCTGAAAAAAATCCAGGATGTCACCTTTTCAGATCCAATGTAGAGCTTATGTCCAATCCTGATCTTTACTTAAAAAATCAATTATCTCATTTTATTCGAATAGAAAAGACAGACTATCACATCAAGTTATACATCGATCAACTCCTAGCTTTTGATTATCTAAGTCACACTCCTTTTAATGGCCCCCACTTTGGAGTTGTCTTAAAAGATGCCGACCTCGAAATGGGAACTATCTTACTCTCGAAGAGTAGCCCTAATATCTTAGTTAATTGTTTAGCAGTCCCCGACATGCTTTTAACTCTACATCATTTTAAAGAGGCCTTAAGTTCTTATAGACAAATTGCTAGCTCTTTTGCAGGACGCCTTGAAGGAAAAGAAGCCCTTTTCCGAGCAGGTGTAGTCCTTTTGGAAGAAGGCAAAACAAAAAAAGAAAAAAAAGCTAGAGAAGCTCTTTTTGAGCAAGCCTTAGAAGAATTCAACAAGCTAAAAGAAAGAGGGGGATCTCCCTTAGAGTATCTAGGGAAATCTCTAGTTTATAAAGCTACTTCTGAACTACAAGAAGAGATCAAATGCCTAGAACTAGCTATGAGACGATTTGCTAAGCACCCTCTTCTTCATCTTGTAAAAGACCAAACTCTTTTCAGGCTTCACGAAGCCTCCTATAAAGACAAGATCGCCGCTTATGAATTTGCATTACTAACGCTACGGCATATTAAAGAAGCCTTTACTAAACAAGACAACCAAAAGCTTTTACAACATCTACAAAAAAGCTGTAAAAATTTACACTTTTTACCTTCTGAAGACTCTCATTTTCAGCTCACTCTTCAACTGGCCTTTTGGCTTTATAAACCAAAAGTCCTTATGGATATCTTTCATAATGCCTCTATAATAGAAGAAAGGGTCAATGCTATTTACTGCCTTTTATATCTTGGCTGTCATAAGTTGGTGAGAGAGTTACTCTCTTCTTGTAAAGACCCAGAATTTGCTTCGCAGTTTTCTTCTATTTTAGACTACTATGATAGGGGCTTTAAAAAAACTTACTTAAGTACCTTTTCTACCTATAAAGACCTATCTAACCTTTACAATAAAAGAGCTTTTATCTTTCTTTTAGATCAATTCTTTCTATCTAAAAAATTAGATCAAATCGCTATGTTGGATCGAGTCGAATCGCTTTGTAAAGAAGATCTTTCTTCTGAAGACTCCTTATTATTTCAAAAAAAACGAATCTTCTTTCTTTTTTACTTAAAAAGACCAGAAGAAGCTCTTCTACAATTAAATCAGATCCCCACATCTCTCAAAGAAGACGAAAATTCTCCTTTTTATTTTCTACAAGGCTGCGCCCTTGCAAGCCTAGAAGGGCTTGCCTCTGCTAAAGAACATTTCTTTAGAAGACTAGAAAACACCCCTTCTCCCCAAACTTATCTTATCGATCACTTTCTTTCCCTCAATACAACGCAGCAACAAAAACTCGTTAAGAAAATATTTTTTTGGGAAAAGATCCAGTTATTTGAACAGCTATCTTTGCTATATCAATCAGCAGGTCTTCAAGAAAAACAAAAAGCTGTGCAAAAGATGCTAGAAAAAGAGTGGCTAAGTCCCTCTACTAATGAATAAAACATATGACATATTAACCTAGAGTAGGAGATCTATTTTATGGCGACGCACAACATGAGAATTTATGCAGGACCTTCCCGTTATGTACAAGGCCGAGGAGCCTTTTCAATAATAGGGCGTGAAATAAAAGCAGTCGGACTCGAGGGGAAAGCCTTTATTCTTGTCTCTAAAACGGCAGAGAAGGCAACCCGCTCTTTATGGGAAAAATCCCTACAAGAAGAAAATATTGAATTTATTGTCAGCTCTTTTAACGGAGAGTGCTCCGAAACTGAAATTAAAAAAGTAACAAAAGAAGCTCAGGTTGCGAAGATAGATTATTTTATCGCTATCGGCGGTGGAAAGACGCTTGATACAGCAAGGGCTGCTGCGGAAACGTTACGGATGGAAACCGTAGTCTGTCCCTCTATAGCCTCTACAGATGCTCCTTGTATCGGTCTTTCTGTGATTTATACAGATGCTGGAGAAATGCAAGAGTTTAGACTCCATAGAAAAAATCCTATTTTGGTCCTAGTGGACTCTGATGTTATAGCCAAGGCTCCCAAAAGATTTTTAATCTCTGGTATGGGAGATGCTCTTTCTACTTATTATGAAGCAAGAGCCTGCAAAAAAACAGGATCCCTTAACCTAAAAGGGGGCCTTATCACAGAAGCTGGCATTGCGATCGCAAAACTTTGCAAAGACATCCTTTTAGCCGACGGAGTCGATGTTGCATCAACTTATGAAACACAAGGGATCACGCCAGCTTTTGAACGTATTATCGAAGCAAATACCCTACTATCTGGGATGGGGGTAGAATTGTGTCACGTTGCCTGCGCCCACGCTATCCATAACGGATTAACGCAACTCAAAGAGACTCATACTTGCCACCATGGAGAAAAGGTTGCCTTTGGCCTTATCACACAACTTATTTTAGAAGGAGAGGACTTTGAAGAAATCCATCGTCTCTTAAATTTTTATAAACAAGTAGGCCTTCCCTTAACTTTTGCACAACTCGGGATGAAAAACCCAACAAAAGAGATGCTTTTTAAAGTTGCTGAACGATCTATGATCGACGGGGAAACCATGTCTCACGAACCCTTTATCGCAACAACAGATATGATCATTGACGCAATGCGCTACGCAGATAGTCTTGGACAGAAATATTGAGACACATTGCCAATTCTAGCTAAGTTTAAAATAGGGGCTATTTCGAAATAGCCCCCTATCGACCTTAACTTGTATTTCTAAGTCATCCACTCTTCATGAGATTGTGTACAAGAAGAATCCCTATAAAAACAAACCAGGATAGTATACTAGATCTTCTCATATTCCTATCCCTTATCCTTTAAAAGTTCTACTTTCCCTGTATTAAGATTATAATAAGCTCCTACCACATCGATTTCACCCGCTTGTACATGAGGACCTATTAAAGAAGATTCCTTGATCTTCTTTACAACATAGTCTACGTTCGCTCGAACACACTGATCTACATTTTTACACTGAGCAATAGCAGGTTTAATTAACGTAGCGATCTGATCAATCTCAGCTAGTTCTCCAGCTAAAACGGCCTTAATGGCTCCACAATTTTCATGACCCAAAACCATAATTATAGAGGAATGAAGATGTTTGACAGCATATTCCATGCTATCTAGCTCTATAG
>CANNLR010000078.1 GCA_947505635.1 Chlamydiota bacterium | reverse complement strand
GGGGAAGATGCAGAACTAGCCATCGCTCAAATCCTAGCTCTAGCTAAGAATAAGTTTAATATTAAGTATTAAGTTTCATTTTCTTTGTGCAGTTCTCACTGCTTTATCAAGTGCCTTTTTTCAATAAGCTAGAGAGCTGTCCTCTCTCATGATTACCTATGATGGCGAAATTGATAGGTTTCGCTTGCTAACAATTTTTATTTTTTATATAAAGAAAAAAACATCACATATTAAAAGCCTTTAATAAAGATTTTAGGCAAGGTTAATATGATTGGCAATATTACAGAGGTTTTTTTAAATGACTGTTAAAGCAATAAGAGGAACATTTTTCGATTTTATCGATGACCCATGGAAACACATTGGCAACGAACAAAAGTCAGCTCGTTTTTATGCTGACGGAATGCTTGTTATTGAAGATGGTATTATTAAAGCCTATGGCTCTTACGACAAGATCTCTTCTCAATTTCCCGGAATTGAAACGACACATATCAAGGATAGAATTATCCTTCCAGGGTTTGTTGATGGTCACATTCATATGGGCCAAACAAGAGTGCTAGGCGTTTATGGACAACAATTGCTAGGTTGGCTTTTAGAAGGTATTTTTCCAGAAGAAAAAAAATATAGTGAGCCTGCGTATGCAAAAGAAGGGGCTAAGCATTTTTTTGATGATTTGCTAGCTGGGGGTACAACTACTTGCCAAGCATTTTTGACTCACTCTACTGTCTGTACTGATGCTTTCTTTACAGAGGCTTCTTCTAGAGATATGCTCGTTATCGGAGGTTTAACAGGTATCGACCGATTTGCTCCAGAAGGTTCTTTTGATTCGGCTGATAATTTTTATAAAGACTCTAAAAAAATGATCGATAAATGGCACCGTAAAGGGCGCAATCTTTATGCGATAACACCTCGATTTCCTCTTGGATGCACACATGAGATGATGGATTGCTGTGGGAAATTGAAAAAAGAAAATCCTGATGTATGGGTTAACTCTCATTTGAATGAAAATCCTAAAGAAATCAAAGATACAAATGCGCATCATTGCACGGCTGACTATTTAGCCGTTTTTGAAAAATACAACTTAGTGGGTCCTAAATTTACAGGGGGACATTCTGTTTGGACTTCGGATGATGAATATAAACGTCTTTCTAAAGCGGGAGGATCTGTATGTTTTTGTCCTCTTTCTAATTTATTTTTGGGTAGTGGATTATTTCGTCTAGGTAAAGTTACAGACCCAGAGCATCGCGTTCGATTTTCTCTAGGTTGTGATATAGGCGCTGGTAATAAATTCTCCATACTCAACGTGCTAGATGAGGCTTACAAAGTGGGCATGTGTAATAACACTATGCTCGACGGTAGTGTCAATCCTCGTGATTTTGATGCAGCTGAAGCAGAGCGAAATAAACTATCTCCTTATCGTGCCTTTTTTTCAGCTACCTTAGGGGGCGCTCAAGCTTTATATCTTGACGATAGAATTGGGAATTTTGATCCGGGCAAAGAAGCTGATTTTGTTGTTCTTGACTGGACCTCAGGTCAAAAGGCAATGGAATGGCAGACTTCCATGTTAGTTGGTCCTGAAGGATTAAAAGATAAAGAGCAAGCTGCCAGCTTACTCTTTTCCATCATGATTCTTGGCGACGATCGGAGTGTTGATCAAACTTGGATTATGGGGAAAAAAGCGCATCAAAAATAATTCCTTCTTCACTTTTAGCCACCCCTATAACATTCTTTTTTCTAAAGGATGTTATAGGGTAAAATAATTTACTGTTTTAAGTTTCTATAGAAACTGCCTTATCGAGCACTTCTTTTCGACAGTATAGAGGAATATTTTGTAAAAGGGCTAGGGTAATGCAGTCGCTAGGTTTAGCGTCTAGCTCTAGGATACTTCGCTTTCCTTCGCTAATCATTTCTAGAAAGAGCCTAGCAAAGTAGATGGTATCTTCAACATCGTGAATAACAACTTGAATGGGATGAATGTGGTAGGCGGCAAAGATGCTTTGTAGCAGGTCATGGCAAGAGGGTCTGATTTTTTTTCCTTGAGTAAGATATATTTGTAGATCCTTACCAACTTTTGGTTCTGTGTAGATAGCGAATTTCTTTTGATGGGTTCCTAGAATGATGACTGTATAAGATTTGGATTGTAAAATCTTATTAAAGGTAATAGGGATCAGCTCTGACATAGGTTCTTTTCCTGTTTAAGGGGTAACAATGACTTGCCCATCTTGATAGGATGTAATAACCCTTCCTGCTAGATGGAAGAAAAAACCTGTTTCCACAACTCCTGGAATGTCTTTTAAAATAGCGTGCTCTTTTTCTGGATGTTCAAGAGGATTGGCGAAGTTGATATCGATAATGTAATTGCCATTATCAGTGATGTAGTTTTTTGTGCTATCTTCTGATTCTTTTCGAAAGTAAGCGGTCCAGCCCAATTTATGTATTTTATACAAGGTAGCTTGAGAGGCAAAAGGGACGACTTCAATAGGGAGTTTCTTATGTCCTAGTAAGGAAGATTTTTTGCTTTCATCGATGATTATGATGAGTTCTTTGCTCATGCTAGCTACGATTTTTTCCCTTAAAAGAGCGCCGCCACCACCTTTAATCATCCTTTTTTCGTCATCGATCTCGTCTGCTCCATCTACTGTGATATCGATAGAATTGAGGGTGTTAATATCTAAGATAGGCAACCCTCCCTTTTTAGCTTGCTGTAAAGAGCGTGTAGAGCTTGCAACCGTCTGAATCCTTAGGTTTTCTGTCTTTTGTCTTTCTATGAGCTTTTCTATGAAATATTTTGCAGTAGATCCAGTTCCCAACCCTACAATCATGCCGCTTTCAATAAAGCTAGCTGCTTTATATCCTACTGCTTTTTTTAACATTTCGCTATTCACAGAATACTCCTCATTTTTCTTTAGAAAAGCATAGATCATGAGATTTTTGCAATTGCTTTGTGACGATTGCATTTAAATAGGAATTCTTTCTAAGATGACAAAGATAAGAATTGCACAGAAAAGCAGGATTTAACTACCTATGGCAGAGTTTCAAGAGAAAAAAATAGCAAAAGAAAGTGCACAAACACGTAAGGTGCGAGAAAAATTGCAAAAAAAACTAGAGAAATTAGAAAAGAAAATCACAGAGGAAGCCTTACAGAAAAAAGTATTAGAAATTCACAAGTGGATCGCAAAAAATGCGGGAGATCGCATTGTTTTGAAGGCTAAGACCATTTCTTTATTTGATAGTAATCAAAATACAGCTCAAACGAGTCGAAAAATTTTAGGGGTTATGGAACAGATTCAAAAGGATATTCAAAACTCCTATGAAGGGAAGGACGCTCAAGAAATTTTAAAGAGAATGATTGCATCCAAGCAGGAAACGACTATAATTCATTGAAGGAAAATCGAAAGTAGTCTAGCATTTACTGTTCTAATTATAAATTTTTAAAAAACAGAAAACTGCTGGGGATTCATGGAAAACTTGTTAAGTTGCTTAAAAGAAAGAGGGCTGGTTGAGTCTATAGCCGGAGAAGGATTAGAGCAGCGCTTACAATCTTCAGCAAAAGTATATATTGGATTTGATCCGACAGCAGATAGCCTCCATTTGGGAAATTTAATGGGAATGGTTGTCTTAGCTTGGTGTCAAAAATTTGGTCATACTCCTGTTGTGTTACTTGGTGGAGCAACAGGGAAAATAGGGGACCCTTCAGGGAAGAGTAAAGAAAGACCTGTCTTAGATGATGCAACCCTTTTACATAATATTGCTTGTATCCGAAAAAATTTCACTCATGTTCTAGATTTTTCCGGCGCTTTACCTATGCCTATTTTTGTTAATAACGATGAATGGTTTTCTTCTTTTTCCTTAATCAATTTTCTTAAGGAAGTAGGAAAACACTTCCGAGTAGGCTCTATGCTTGCTAAAGAAAGTGTAAAATCTCGAGTTAATTCTGAAGAGGGTATGAGCTACACAGAATTTAGCTATATGCTTTTACAATCCTATGATTTTTACCACCTTTTTCACACGCAAGATGTGAGTGTGCAGATGGGAGGAAGTGATCAGTGGGGGAATATAACAGCCGGAATGGAATTTATCCGTAAAGTGTCGGGAAAAGCTGCATACGCTCTTACTTTTCCTCTTTTAACAAGAAGTGATGGGAAGAAATTTGGGAAATCAGAAGAAGGGGCTATTTGGCTTTCAAAAGATAAACTATCTCCTTATCAATTTTATCAACATCTTATGGGGACTCCTGATGCAGATGTGATTTCTTTAATGAAAAAACTCACTTTTGTGAACTTGGTAGAGATCATTGCTATAGAAGAATCTATGAAGGAAAAAGATTACGTCCCTAATACAGCCCAAAAAAGGCTAGCAGCAGAGCTGACGGAACTTGTTCATGGAAAAGAGGGGTTAGATACAGCTCTTAAAGTGACCCAAGGGGCGGCACCAGGGTCTCTTCTAGCTTTAACAGTCGATGTAATAGAGGGGATTGCTGCTGACATGCCTGGGGTAGAAATAGCTAAATCCGCTATTTTGAAAAATAAATTTGTAGATGTAGCTGTTTTGTCAGGACTTGTTAGTAGTAAGGGGGAGGCAACTCGCCTAATAGCTAATCAAGGGGCTTATATGAATCAGGTGAGAGTGGAAGACTCTAGTCGAATTATTGAAGAAGAAGATTGTATCGGTGGCAAGTATGTCTTATTGGGATCTGGAAAGAAAAAGAAAATTATTTTGCGATTAAAATGAAATTTTAAAAAAAATAACTTGCTTGAAAATCATCCAGTCACAACAATTGACTTCAAAAGGGATCATTTTGTAATTAAATCGCTTAGAAGGCAACAAGGAGCTAAAGGTATGGAAACAATCACAAAAAAGATGTTAGTGCAGATGATTGCTACATCTAAGGGTGTACATCCCGACGATGTTAGAGAAATCATGCAGTCTTTTTTAGATGTAATGACGGATCATCTGAAAAAAGGTAATAGATTAGAGTTTAGAGATTTTGGAGTTTTCGAAATTGTGCAAAGAAAACAAAAAATAGGTCGCAACCCTAAAAATGCAGCAGTTCCTATTATAATCCCAGCCCGCTCTGTTGTTAAATTCACCCCTGGAAAGAAGATGAGACAGCTAGTTAGTGGAGAAGCTGTGGATGGGGATGAAGGAGAAGAGTAGTAGTAATTATTTCACTTAATTATTTTTTATGAAAATTTTATTCGTACCTTTTATAAGCTTGCTGTTGAAAAAATAATCTGCATTATTTATAATTAATGCAGATAGTTTTTTATATCAGGTTCGACTGTTAAAAAATAATTTGGGGGAAGATTGTCGCGTATAAAGTTTTTTTGCCTCAGTGTTGCTGTTGTTTTTTCTATTATTGGTGTGGTAGCTATAACCAAAAAGACCGATAAAACAGATTCTTTGCCCACGAATAATAAAGAAATATCTTTAAATTCTTCGAAAAATATTAAAGAAAATGCTGTTAAAATCCCAATTATAGTTTCTGAGTCAGGATTTCCTAATATAGATCGAGTTTTTCAATTATTTTCTACTGGTTCATCAAAACTTCCTATTGTAGAAACTGTTGAGTATAGTAGCTCGGCTTCTTGGCTTAAAGGAAGGCCCGCTTGGCTGTCGGACTACGCAGCCTATTACGGAACCTCAAGGCACTTCATAGCAAGGAGCTTGAATGGTTCTTTAGACTATTTTTCACAAAAAGTATCAGCAGGAGATCGATTCAATGTCTTTAAAAAAGACAAGAAAATTGAATTTCACCTTGCTTTAGACATTTCTCGCCTGCAACTGGCCCTTTTTTACCTTGATTTAGACACCCATGAAAGAGTTCTACTTAAAGTTTATCCTGTTGGATTAGGGCGAATAGACCCCACGAAACCTTCTAAGACGGCAACTCCTATAGGTGTTTACCAGCTTGGGGAAAAGGTGGCTGTCTATAAGCCAGGTGTTATGGGCTTTTTTCATGACAAGAAAACAGAAATGATTCAAGTATTTGGCTCTAGATGGATTCCTCTTGGGGAGGAAATCGAAGGCTGTTCTGAGCCGGGGAGAGGGTATGGTATTCATGGCGCTCCTTGGGTGGTAGATCCAACGAATGGACAGCTTATAGAAAATTTTAATTGCATAGGAAAGTACGAAAGCGATGGGTCTATAAGACTTCTTGCAAAAGATATGGAAGAGCTGTATGCTATCGTAATTACAAAGCCTACATTCATCTATATAAGTAACGATTTTCATGATATTACGCTTCCTGGTGTTGAAGTTGCTACGCCGTCGCGTTAAAAAAGAGGGAAAAGTATGCTAGCTCACGAAAAAGAAATAGCAGAGTACGAGAAGACCTTAAAGCTTTTAAAAGAACAAAACCAAACAAATGCCCTTTGGTCTGAAGAAGAATTTGTTCATTTTGAAACAAAGTTAGATTCTTTAAAAAACAAAGTATACTCCCAACTAACTCCCTGGGACAGAGTGGCTATTAGCCGTCACCCTGCAAGGCCAAAATCTTTGGATTACATTCGCAATATTTGCGAAGAGTTCACAGAGATTTGTGGGGATCGTTTATTTGCAGATGATCATGCTGTTATTGCCGGAATAGCTCTTATCGGTGGTGAGAAATTCATGGTGATTGCTCAAGAAAAAGGATCTGACACAGAAAGCAGATTGCATCGTAATTTTGGAATGATGCATCCAGAAGGATATCGTAAAGCTATACGTTGTATGGAGCTTGCTGCTAAATTCAATATTCCTGTTCTATCTCTTTTAGATACACCTGGAGCTTATCCGGGGCTGTCTGCTGAAGAAAGAGGTCAAGGATGGGCGATTGCACACAATATGTGGGCTATGTCTCGTCTGCAAACTCCTATTATCATCGTTTTAATCGGAGAAGGATGTTCTGGCGGAGCGATTGGAATGGGAGTGGGAGATGTAATTGGCATGCTAGAGCATTCTTATTATTCTGTTATTTCTCCTGAAGGGTGCGCCTCCATCTTATGGAAAGATGTGAAGAAGAACCAACAGGCAGCAGAAGCGTTAAAGATCCACGTAGAGGACCTTATTTCTTTTGGAATCGTAGATGATATGATTCCAGAACCTCTAGGCGGAGCTCATTTAGATCCAGCTTTTGTCTATAAAGGGGTAAAGGAATTTGTTTTAGAAAAATGGAGTTTTTTGAAAGAGATCCCCCTAGAAGCTCTTGTTGAAAGACGATATCAAAAATTTAGAAAACTTGGAGAATTTGTAGTAGAAGAGAAGGGATCTTTACTATAAGGTAACCCTTTATTTGGACTTTTTTTCATGCGACTACTTTTACAAGCAGCCCTTCGCGCTAAAAAACATTTAGCGCTTTTTGTTATTACCTTCGTTACATTGATTCTTCTGACTGTATCTAGTCAAATGGAAATGTTTTCTTTAGGGATATTAACCAATAACGGCTCTGATTTCTTTTCTCTTTTTTCTCCAGAACAAGAAGGCCCTGTAGAGGGGGTTTCTTTACAACAAGTCCAAGAGAAGTGGTCTCAAATAGAAGAAAAAGGATCTACACTTGTTACAAAACAGTCAGCCGTCTCTTACTTAGGTACTAAAAAGGAGACAAACCCTCTTAATTGGATCCTATTAAAGTTTAAACAAAATTCCTTTTTTTCAAGCAATATTGTGGCTATGATTGCTCTTTTGCTTTTTGTTGCTATTTTTAAAGCTATATGGTTATTTGCTAGCCGCTATAGTACGCAGCTTCTTTCTATTCGAATCAGCAGGGATCTTAGGCAGCAGTATTTCGAACACATTCAATCTCTTCCTATGAGCTTCTATCAACAGTACAATATTGGGAGTCTTTCTTCTCGTGTAGTCGGAGATGCCGGGCAGATTGCTATTTCCATTAATTCCTGCCTAACAAATTATTTACAAACTCCTTTTACAGTAGGAACCAGCCTTTCTGTCTGTTTTTACATTTCTTGGAAACTCTCTTCTATAATTTTCATTGGACTTC